>DATFFJ010000061.1:0-7320 GCA_035250065.1 Aeromicrobium sp.
TCCTGCCGCCGGGCGACCTGCGGATGGCACTGGCAGCGCTGTGCTCGGACGACGAGTGGGGCCGGACCTGGGCGCGTATCCTCCAGCACCGCTTCGGTGGAGACGCGGAGGACGGCGAGGCCGAACTTCGCGGGCATTCGGTCGGCAATCTGCTCATCGCGGCGGCGTGGGAGATACTCGACGACCACGTCGAGGGACTCGATCTCGTCGGCGAACTCCTCGGCGCACGCGGACGGGTGCTGCCCATGGCCGCTGTCCCACTCGACATCGAAGCCGATGTGCACCTGACCTCCGCGCCCGATCGTCTGACCGTGGTTCGCGGGCAGGCTCAGGTGGCCAGCGTCGACGGCCAGGTCGTCAGCGTCCGGCTCGACCCGGCAGATCCGCCGGCATGCCCGGAGGCGGTGGAGGCGGTACACGAGGCTGACTGGGTGGTCATCGGTCCCGGCTCATGGTTCACCAGCGTCATGCCAACCCTGCTTGTCCCGCAGCTTCGCGACGCACTGCTGGCCACGAAGGCGCAGCGTGTCCTCGTGCTCAATCTCGTCGAGCAGGCCGGCGAGACCGAAGGCTTGTCGCCGGTCGACCACTTGGAGGTCCTCAACGCGCACGCGCCCGATCTGCGCATCGACGTCGTGGTCGCTGACGAGTCACTGTGCGACGGTCCGGGCATTCTCGAGCGTGTCGCCAGGCAGCTGGGCGCGCGGCTCGTGGTTGCCGACGTGGCGTCATTTCCCGGATCGGATCAGCACGATTCTCACCGCCTTTCCGAAGCGCTCCGAGGGTGCTTGCACTCGGCCGTAAGGTGAGCCCATGGCATTGACCGCTCAGGTGAAGTCCGAGCTCGCCAGCACGGCGATCACGAAGGCGTGTTGCCGCAAGGCGGAGGTTGCCTCCGTGCTTCGGTTCGCCGGCGGGCTTCACATCGTGGCCGGCCGTGTTGTCGTCGAGGCCGAACTCGACACCGGTGCCGCGGCGCGACGGTTGCGCAAGGACATCGCCGAGATCTACGGCCACGAAAGTGAAATTGTCGTGATGCAGGGGAGTGGTCTACGCAAGGGCACCCACTACATCGTCCGGGTCCCACGCGATGGCGAGGTGCTGGCCCGGCAGACCGGGCTGGTCGACTCCGGGGGCCGGCCTGTGCGTGGTCTTCCACCCCAGGTCGTCAATGGTTCATCCTGCGATGCGGTGGCGGCGTGGCGCGGCACGTTTCTCGCACACGGTTCTCTCACCGAGCCGGGGCGTTCGTCGTCCCTGGAGGTCAGCTGCCCTGGCCCTGAGGCCGCTCTTGCGCTCGTCGGCGCTGCTCGTCGCCTTGGCATCGGCGCCAAGGCACGGGAGGTCCGAGGCGTCGACCGAGTCGTGATCCGGGACGGCGAAGCCATCGGCGCGCTCCTGACGCGGCTCGGCGCGCACGAGTCACTCCTGGCGTGGGAGGAACGCCGGATGCGTCGTGAGGTACGGGCGACCGCCAACCGACTCGCCAACTTCGACGACGCCAACATGCGCCGCTCGGCGCGTGCTGCGGTTGCGGCCGGTGCCCGGGCTCAACGCGCGCTCGAGATCCTGGGTGACGACGTCCCCGACCACCTCAAGATGGCCGGCACGCTGCGGGTTGAGCACCGGCAGGCCAGCCTCGAGGAGCTGGGCCAGCTCCATGACCCGCCCCTGACGAAGGACGCCATCGCCGGCCGGATCCGCCGGCTGCTTGCCATGGCGGACAAGATCGCCGATGAGCAGGGCATTCCGAACACCGAAGCGATGCTCGCCGATCTGCCTGAGTGAGCCCTGAACTGGGGCATTAGAGTGGCTGATGGCCCGTGAGTGGCCTCCAGCGCCAGATTCCGCAGCAACTCAGGAGTGATTCGTCGTGACCGTCCGCGTAGGCATCAATGGCTTCGGCCGCATTGGCCGCAACTTCTTCCGGGCGGTCCATGCCTCCGGTGCTGACATCGAGATCGTCGCCGTCAACGACCTGACCGACAACTCGACTCTCGCGACTCTCCTGAAGTACGACTCGATCCTCGGTCGCTTCCCCGACGAGGTCACCTCGGACGAATCGGCCATCTACGTCGGCGGCCGCAAGCTCGTCGCGTTCGAAGAACGTGACCCGGCCGCGCTGGACTGGGCGTCTGTGGGTGCCGACGTGGTCATCGAGTCCACGGGCTTCTTCACCGATGCGGTCAAGGCCAAGGCTCACCTCACCGGCGGAGCGAAGAAGGTCATCATCTCGGCACCGGCGTCCAACGAGGACATCACGATCGTCATGGGCGTCAACCACGAGCTGTACGACCCCGAGGCGCACACCGTCATCTCGAACGCGTCGTGCACGACCAACAGCCTCGCGCCGGTCGCCAAGGTGCTCAACGACGGTCTCGGCATCGAGCGTGGCCTGATGACGACGATCCACTCGTACACACAGGATCAGAACCTGCAGGACGGTCCGCACAAGGATCTCCGCCGGGCCCGTGCGGCGGCCCTCAACATCGTGCCAACCTCGACCGGGGCCGCCAAGGCCATTGGCCTGGTTCTCCCGGAGCTGAAGGGCAAGCTCGACGGCTACTCACTGCGAGTCCCGACCCCGACCGGCTCGATCACGGACCTGACGTTCACCGCCAGCCGCGAGACCACGGTCGAGGAGGTCAACGCCATCGTCAAGGCGGCCGCGGAGACGCCGACGTTCCAAGGCATCCTGAAGTACAACGAGGATCCGATCGTGTCTTCGGACATCGTCACGGATCCGGCATCGTCGATCTTCGATGCGCCGATCACCAAGGTCATCGGTGACCAGGTCAAGGTCTACGCCTGGTACGACAACGAATGGGGCTACTCCAACCGACTCGCTGACCTGGTGACATACGTCGGCAAGACGCTCTGACAAGGCCGGCACCGTGGTTCGCACAATCGAAGACCTCGGGGACCTTCGCGGCAAGCGGGTCTTGGTCCGCAGTGACCTGAACGTCCCGCTCGATGGCCAGACGATCACCGACGACGGCCGGATTCGTGCCAGCCTGCCCACGATCCAGCGGCTGGCCGACGCCGGTGCGCGGGTGTTGGTCGTGGCGCACCTGGGGCGTCCTGATGGTGAACCAGATCCGGCGTACTCGCTGGCACCGATCGCCGGACGCCTCGGCGAACTGCTTGGCGGCGTCGTTGCCTTCGCATCCGACACCGTGGGCGAGGACGCACGGCGCGTCGCCGCTCGCCTGCAGGACGGCGAAGTCGGCTTGCTCGAGAACGTGCGGTTCAACGCAGGCGAGACCAGCAAGGACGACGCGATTCGCAAGGCGTTCGCCGAGAACTTGGCCGGCCTGGCCGACGTCTTCGTGTCCGACGGCTTCGGGGTCGTCCACCGCAAGCAGGCGAGCGTCTACGACATCGCGACCCTGCTGCCGTCGGCCGTCGGCGGACTCGTCCAGGCGGAGGTCGAAGTTCTCGAGCGACTCACCGAGAGCCCGGAACGGCCGTATGTCGTCGTACTTGGCGGATCGAAGGTCTCCGACAAGCTCGGGGTCATCGACAACCTGATCGACAAGGCCGACGCGCTGCTCATCGGGGGCGGGATGGTCTTCACCTTCCTGGCCGCGCAAGGCCATCAGGTGGGCACGTCCCTGTTGGAGGCTGACCAGATCGACGTGGCCAAGCGCTACATCGACGAGGCCGCGGCCAAGGGTGTCGATCTCGTGCTTCCCACTGACATCGTCGTTGCTCCGGAGTTCGCGGCCGACGCGCCGCCCACCATCGTCAGCGCCGATGCCATGCCCGATGGCCAGATGGGCCTGGACATCGGTCCGGCCTCGGCCAAGGACTTCGCCGACCGGGTGCGGACGGCCAGAACGGTGTTCTGGAACGGACCCATGGGGGTGTTCGAGTTCGCGGCGTTCGCCGCCGGGACCAAGGCGGTGGCCGAGGCCCTCACCGAGGTCAAGGGGCTGTCAGTCGTCGGCGGCGGCGATTCTGCCGCAGCCGTGCGCGCGCTTGGCTTCGACGACAACCAGTTCGGCCACATCTCGACCGGCGGGGGAGCCAGCTTGGAGTATCTGGAAGGCAAGACCCTGCCTGGGTTGGAGGTTCTGTCGTGAGCCGCACGCCGTTGATGGCGGGCAACTGGAAGAGCAACCTCAACCACCAGGAAGCAGTCGTGCTCGTCCAGAAGCTGGCCTGGACATTGCAGGACAAGAAGTGGGACCCGGAGAAGTCCGAGGTCGTCGTGCTGCCTCCGTTCACCGACATCCGGAGTGTCCAGACGCTGGTCGACGGTGACAAGCTGTCGATCGGCTACGGCGCTCAGGACGTCTCGGAGCACGATGGCGGCGCGTACACCGGCGAGATCTCGGCGGCGATGCTCGCCAAGTTGGGCTGCACGTACGTCGTCGTCGGCCACTCCGAACGACGTGAGTACCACGCGGAATCCGACGCCCTCGTCAACACCAAGACCACCAAGGCGCTCGCGGCGGACATGACGCCGATCGTGTGCGTCGGCGAGGGTCTCGACATCCGTCAGGCCGGGAACCACGTCGAGTACACGCTGGCTCAGATCGACGGTTCGCTCGCAGGCTTGAGCGCACCACAGGTCGGTGGCCTGGTCGTTGCGTACGAGCCGGTCTGGGCGATCGGCACGGGCGAAGTCGCCACCCCGGAGGACGCGCAAGAGGTGTGCGCGGCCATTCGCGCGCGTGTCGCCGAGACCTGGTCGGCTGACACCGCCGACGCAGTGCGTATTCTTTACGGCGGATCGGTCAAGGCGGCTAACATCGCTGCGATCATGGCCCAACCCGATGTGGATGGTGCCTTGGTTGGTGGTGCGAGCCTCCAAGCGGACGAGTTCGCGGCCATCGCCCGGTTCTACGACATGCCCGCCCCCCTGAACTAACCCAGCATTGAGCGAAAGGTTCTCGCGTGATCCTGTTGTTCTCGATCGTGCTGACGATCAGCAGCCTGCTGATGATCGTCCTGATCCTGATGCACAAGGGTCGGGGCGGCGGCCTGTCCGACATGTTCGGCGGGGGGATCTCGAGTTCTCTCGGCGGATCTTCGGTTGCCGAGCGCAATCTCGATCGCATCACGATCGGCGTCGCCGCCGTGTGGACGGTCAGCATCATCGCGCTCGGCCTGTTGTTGAAGGTGAGCAACTGACATGGCAGCAGGAGCGATTCGGGGAAGCCGTATCGGCGCCGGACCGATGGGTGAGGCCGAGCGGGGTGAAGCAGCGCCGCGCAAGTCGGTGACCTACTTCTGCAGCCGCGATCACGAGACCATCCTTCAGTTCTCGATCGAGGCCGAGGTGCCCGAGTCGTGGGACTGCCCGCGCTGTGGCATGCCGGCCAGCGTCGATGAGGAGAACCGTCCGACGGCCCCCAAGATCGAGCCGTACAAGACGCACCTCGCCTACGTGAAGGAACGCCGGACCGACGCCGAGGCGGCGGAGATCCTCGCCGAGGCGCTCGAACTGCTGCGCAGTCGGCGCAAGTCGGGCGAAGTCATCTTTTAGATCTTCGACGCCGCGGGTTGGTCGAGGAGCCAGATCGTTTCCTTGATTCCTCGGACTCCGCGAGCGGGGGTTTCCTCAACGGTGCCTCCGAGGGCGAGGGCGCGGGCGACTGCGTCGGCCTTTTCGGCGCCGGACACGATGAACATCACCGTGTCGCTGCGGTTCAGTGCCGGAAGCGTCAGCGTGACGCGGACCGGCGGTGGCTTGGGCGAGTCGAAGACGGCGACAGCTGTGGCTTCATGTTCGTGCAACTGCGGGAACCCTGGGAACAGTGACGCGACGTGGCCGTCGGGGCCGACTCCGAGCAGCGTCATGTCGAACGGCTCGGTGGGCAGCGTGGCGGCATAGGCGCGCGCGGCTTCAGCGGCGCTGAGCGAACAGTCGTTGTCGGCGACCGCGTGCACCCGCGTGGCGCCGACGCGATCCAGGAAAGCGTCCCGGGCTTGCCCGTCGTTGCGGTCCGGCAGGTCAATGCCCACGAACCGCTCGTCGCCGAACCAGAACTCGACGTTCGCCCAGTTGAGTGCATCGGCGTCCAACTCGCGATAGACCGACCTTGCGATCGTCCCGCCCGTCAGCAGAGTGCGTGGCGTGCCGCCCGCCGCCTGGAGCGCTGCCAATCGCGATTCGATCTGTCGAGCGATCGCCGTAGCCAATGCATCGCCGTCCGGGTGAACGTCGACGGTTGGCGTCATGCGAAGAGTTCCGTCAGCCGGGGGAGTGCGGCCGAGGCGTCGGCCAGGTGCAGTCGCAGCAGTGGGCGGCCGTGGGCTTCCAGGACCTGTGCATCGCCGGCTGCTTGGGCGGCAATGAACTGACCGAACGTGAAGTCCCGTCCGGGCACGGCCAGGTCATGGCTCGGGTCGTCGGTGAGCTGGAGGAACACGCCGGTCGCGGGGCCCCCCTTGTGCAGCTGCCCGGTCGAATGGAGGAAGCGTGGGCCCCATCCGAACGTCACCGGGCGCTTGGTCCGCTCGGCGAGCAGCTCGCGAAGCTTCGCGTAGGCGGGAAGCGCCAGACGGTCGAGATAGGCCTGGATCGCTACGTATCCGTGGTCGGGATCAAGTCGTTCCAGCAGGTCCGCGACTGCGGCTTCCAACGTCCGCGCCGACGTGTCATAGGCCGAGATCCCGTCGGTCTGGATGTCAGGCGGCGTGACCTCGGTTCCAGACGCCGTCAGGAAGGTCCGTGCGGCCTGCTTGGCGCTCTCGACGTCCGGCTGGTCGAACGGGTTGATGCCGATGCCGGCGCCCGCGACCGCGACCGCGGCCTCCCAGAGCAGGAACTGAGCCCCCAGGTCAGCCTCGATGGCCGCGGCATATCCGGATGAGGCATCCGGCAGCTCCGTGGTGCCCGTGGCGACGACGAAGCTGTCCGCGGTGCTGGGTGAGACGCTGGTCGCGTGCTCTGGAGCGACCACGACGGGCACGACGCCGCGCCCCGCTTTCCCGGTCGATTCGGCGACGAGCTGCTCGATCCAGTCGCCCAGGCCGATCCCTGACGCGTCGCGGAGGGCCAGTTTGTCGACGCCAGCCGAGTGAGCTGACGCCAAAGCCGCGCCGAGCCGCACCGCCGGATTGTCGGGGGAGTCGCTGGCGACTGCGTCCCGGACTCGTGCGGCGCCGTCGAGCAGGGCGCCAATGTCGGCGCCGGCGAGGCCGCTGGGCACCAGCCCGAAGGCGGACAGCGCAGAGTAGCGCCCCCCGACATCGGGATCAGCCTTGATCACGAGGTAGCGGGCGGCCGTCGCGTCCTTGTCGAAGGGGGAGCCGGGGTCGGTGACGATGACCAGGTGGTCAGTCGGCTCGAGCCCGGCTCGCTCGAAT
>DATFFJ010000062.1:0-5587 GCA_035250065.1 Aeromicrobium sp.
GACCTCAAATTCCAGTCCTATGAAGGCGAGTACCACACGTTCTCCCGCGACTGGGAGCTGTCGATGGAGCGCACCGTCACGTTCTTGCGGTCCAAGATGGGAGCCGAACGGCCGACGTGATCAAGCCAGCAATTCGGCGATCTGGATCGTGTTGAGCGCGGCGCCCTTGCGCAGGTTGTCGCCGCTGACGAACAGGACGAGTCCCGTGTTGTCAGCGAGTGCGCGATCCTGTCGGATGCGGCCGACGTAACTGGGGTCGGCACCGGCGGCCTGCAGCGGTGTCGGCACATCGACGAGCTGGACGCCGGGCGCCGACGACAGCAGGTCGGCGGCTCGCTCGGGCGTGATCTCGTCGCGGAAGCCGGCATGGATTGACAGCGAATGCCCCGTGAACACCGGCACCCGGACGCACGTACCGGACACCATGAGTTCGGGGATGCCGAGGATCTTGCGGCTCTCGTTGCGGAGCTTGATCTCCTCCACGGTTTCGTCACCCTCGAAGTCGCCGGCATGGGGCAGGACGTTGAACGCGATCGGCGCCGAATAGACCTTCGGCACCGGGAAGTCGACAGCGGAACCATCGTGGGTGAGTGCGTCGGCGCCCTCCACCACGGCCAACGCCTGTGAGTGGAGCTCCTCGACGCCGGCCAGGCCCGACCCGGACACCGCCTGATACGTGGAGATCTGCAGCCGAATGAGCCCGGCCTCGTCGTGCAGCGGCTTGAGCACCGGCATCGCAGCCATCGTGGTGCAGTTCGGGTTGGCGATGATGCCGCGTCCGGCGGGCCCGTCTGCAGTCGGGATGTCACCCGGGTTGACCTCGCTGACCACCAGGGGGATCGACGGGTCGTTACGCCAGGCCGAGGAGTTGTCGATGACCGTCACGCCGGCCGCGGCAAAGCGCGGCGCCTGGACGCGCGACATCGTCGCGCCGGCCGAGAACAGTGCGATGTCCAGCCCGGATGGATCGGCGGTGGCCGCGTCCTCGACGACGATCTCGCCACCCTTCCATGGCAGGGTCGTGCCGGCGGAGCGTTCGGAGGCGAAGAACCGGACCTCATCGGCCGGGAAGTCGCGCTCCTCGAGGAGTTTGCGCATGACGGCACCGACCTGTCCGGTCGCGCCGACCACTCCGATCCTCATCGGCCTGTCCCTCCGTAGACGACCGCCTCGATCTCGTCGGCGTCGAGGCCGAAGGTGGTGTGTGCCGCGTTGACCGCTGCGTCGACCTGAGCCTCGGCGACAACCACGGAGATTCGGATCTCGGAGGTGGAGATCATCTCGATGTTCACGCCGGCATCGGCGAGCGCGGCGAAGAACTTCGCCGAGATGCCCGGCGCCGACCGCATGCCGGCGCCGATGATCGAGACCTTGCCGATCGAGTCGTCGTACTGCAGGTTCTCGAACCCGATCGCGTCCTGCGCCTTCGTGAGTGCGTCGATGGCGCTCCGGCCATCGGCGCGGGGCAGTGTGAACGAGATGTCGGTCAGGTTCGTGGCCGTCGCGGACACGTTCTGAACGATCATGTCGAGGTTGATCTGCGCGTCGGCGAGGGTGCCGAAGATGGCCGCAGCCTCGCCGACCTTGTCGGGCACGCCGACGACGGTGATCTTGGCTTCGCTGCGATCGTGTGCAACGCCGGAGATGATGGCTTGTTCCATGGCTGAATCCTTCTGAACGTCTTCTGCCCGCACGACCCATGTGCCTTCCTTCTCGGAGAAGGACGAGCGCACGTGGATGGGCATGTCATAGCGGCGTGCGTATTCGACGCACCGTAGGTGCAGAATCTTGGCGCCGTTGGCCGCCATCTCCAGCGTCTCTTCGTAGGAGATGCGGGGGATCTTCCGCGCGGTCGCGACGATACGAGGGTCGGCGGTGAAGATGCCGTCGACATCGGTGTAGATCTCGCACAGGTCGGCCTTCAGCGCGACCGCGAGCGCCACTGCGGTGGTGTCTGTGCCGCCGCGCCCGAGGGTGGTGATGTCCTTGGTGGTCTGCGAGACGCCTTGGAAACCGGCGACGATGGCGACGTCGCCGTTGGTGATCGCCTCTTGGACGCGGCCCGGGGTGACGTCGATGATCTTGGCTCGGCCATGCTCGGCGTCGGTGATCACGCCGGCCTGTGAGCCGGTGAACGAACGTGCCGTGTAGCCCAGCTCGCCGATGGCCATGGCCAGCACGGCCATCGAAATCCGCTCCCCGGCGGTGAGGAGCATGTCGAGCTCTCGGCCCGGTGGATTGGGCGATACCTCGTTGGCCAGGTCGATGAGCTCGTCGGTGGTGTCTCCCATGGCCGAGACGGCGACGACGACGTCGTGACCCTCCTTCTTGGCGGTCACGATGCGCTTGGCGACGCGTTTGATGGCGTCGGCGTCGGCGAGGGACGAGCCCCCGTACTTCTGCACCACGATGCCCACGAGAAATCCTTGATCCGATTGGCGTGCTTCAAGCACCAACGGCCCATGCTATCGGCTGCATTCCCGCAGGCCCGAACCGGTTTTTCTGCGTCAGGCGATGGCGGTGCGGCCCTCAAAGGCGCGGCCGAGGGTGAGCTCGTCGGCGTACTCGAGGTCGCCGCCGACCGGAAGGCCACTGGCCAGCTTGCTCACCCGCAGGCCCAGCGGCGTGAGCATCCGGATGAGGTAGGTGGCCGTCGCCTCGCCTTCGAGGTTCGGGTCGGTGGCGATGATGACCTCCGTGACGGTGCCGTCCTGCAGCCGCGTCAGCAGTTCCTTGATGCGCAGCTGGTCGGGGCCGATGCCGGCGATGGGACTGATCGCACCGCCCAGCACGTGATAGCGGCCGCGGAACTCGCGGGTGCGCTCGACGGCGACGACGTCCTTGCTCTCCTCGACCACGCAGATGACGCTGGGGTCGCGCCTCGGATCGGCGCAGATCTTGCACTCGACGTCGACGGTGACGTTGCCGCAGATGGCGCAGAAGTGGACCTTGTCCTTGGCCTCGGTGAGCGCCGTTGCCAGCCGCGCGACGTCGGCAGGGTCGGCGTCGAGGATGTGGAAGGCGATGCGCTGGGCACTCTTCGGACCGACGCCGGGCAGGCGCCCGAGTTCGTCGATGAGGTCCTGAATCAGCCCGTCGTACATAAGGGTTCAAGCCTACTTTCTAGGCTCGCTGGAGGGTGATCGCCACGACGTCGCCATCGTCGATGCCTTCGGCGGCACGGACCGACTTCTTCACCGGGAGGACGAAGCTGCCGGTCGCCTTCTCCGGGAACGCCGATGTCTGCCACGTCGTCCGACCGATCGTGGCGTGCACCTTGACCGAGCCGAAGCCGCGCAGCTCGCCCATCCTCAGCTCCTCGGCGACCTCGACGGGGACCCGGGCGAAGCGCCAGCTCGGTCCCTCCTCGTCCCAAGGAAAGACCTCGGCGTCGAACGTCCACTTCCCCCGCTGGCCGGAGCCAGCGTGCCAGCGGGAGGTGCCCCCACTCATCGCAGGAAGTTGGCCAACATGTCGTGGCCATGGGTCGTGAGGATCGATTCGGGATGCATCTGGACGCCCTCGACCGGGAACGCTGAGTGCCGCACCCCCATGACGATGCCGGACGCCGTGCGGGCGGTGACCTCGAGCTCGGCCGTCAGCGTCGTCTCATCGATCACGAGGGAGTGATAC
The DNA here is from genome assembly GCA_035250065.1 of Aeromicrobium sp. Taxonomy (GTDB): domain Bacteria; phylum Actinomycetota; class Actinomycetes; order Propionibacteriales; family Nocardioidaceae; genus Aeromicrobium. The sequence goes on from DATFFJ010000062.1 coordinate 3,634, forward strand.
CGCGCGCAGGTCAGGGGGGACGGAAGGTCGGCATAGACACCGCGACCGTCGTGGTGGACCAGGGATGGCTTGCCGTGGACGATCTCCGGTGCCCGCACCACCTTGGCGCCGAACGCCTCGCCGATCGCCTGATGTCCCAAGCAGACGCCGAGGGTCGGCGTAGTCGGGCCGAGCCGCCGGATGAGGTCGACGCTGACACCGGCATCGGCCGGCCCACCGGGTCCCGGCGACACGATGAGATGGGAGAAGTCCCCGCGTTCCCGGGCAGAGGCCAGCTCGTCCACGGTCGCGGCGTCGTTGCGGACCACCGTGGCCGCGGCACCCAGTTCGCGGACGTACTGCACGAGGTTGTAGACGAACGAGTCGTAGTTGTCGATGAACAAGACTCGCGCCGGTGGCGGCGGGTTGAGGCCCACGCGGTCGCGCGAGATGGGACCCAAACCACCACTCAGGAGGCTGGCGGCCAAGGGGCCCGGCGTCCACGCTCCCATGCCGTCGACCGACGTGATGGGGACAACCCCGCGCAAGGTGTTGGACACGAAGACTTCGGAGGCCCGAGCGAGATCCTCGCTGGTCAGCCTGCGTTGGAGGACCGGGATGCCCGCGGCGGTCAACTGCTCGATGATGCGGGCGCGCGCGGTACCGGGCAGGATCCGGCCGTCCAGCGGTGGAGTGTGGACGCCGTCGTCGAGGACGACGAAGACGTTGGCGCGCCCTGATTCGAGCACGCTGCCGTCAGTGTCGATCAGCAGTGGGTCCGAGCTCCCCCCGACCGGACCGAGCACCGACCGGTCGATCCACTTGTGCTGGCCCAGGCCCCCGGGAACGATCTGCGGGACCAGCCGCCAGGTGGACGCCGGCGCATGGAGTTCCGCGGTCGCCATCCGCACGGCGACGTCGTGGGAGCCGGGGACGGGCACGGCTTCGATCCGCAGACGATGCCGTCCCGCGAGGCCCGCCGCTTTTCGGCGCACGGCATCCTCGAGACCCGCGCGCACGGTGGTGCCGTAGACCGCGCGGACGCTCGCGTCGAGCCGGGCGATGTGGGCCTCGAGATCGACCGGTTCACCGTCCAAGACGAGCAGCGTCGTGAAGATCCCCCGCCCCACGTCGACCGGCCGGGAGAGGCGCGTGGTCGGTGGTTGCGGAGCCGGCAAAGCCAGCGTCTCGAAACCGCCATCGTCAGCATCGAGCGACGCGTCCAGCTTTCCATGGATGGCCTCGATGAGTGGCCGGGCCTTGACGAGGAGTTCGGCATATTCGCCTTCGGGGGTGGAGTCGGCGACGATGCCGCCGCCCACGCCGAGCCACACCCGCCCTTCGGCTATTTCAAAGGTGCGGATGACGACATTCAGTTCGAGCGCGCCGTCGGGCGACACATGTCCCATGGCGCCGGTGTAGGCCTCGCGGGATGTCGGCTCGAGGTCGGCCGCGATCTCCATGGCGCGCACCTTGGGCGCACCGGTGACCGATCCGGGCGGGAAGGTCGCACGCAGCAGCGCTGAATGGGGAACGTCGTGGCCCACGTGCCCGACGACATCCGAGACGAGGTGCCATACCGCGTGCCGCTCGGGCCGGACCAGCGCGGGCGCCCGCACGCTACCGGGGGTGCTGACCCGCCCGAGGTCGTTGCGCATGAGATCGACGATCATGACGTTCTCGGCGCGGTCCTTGGCCGACGCGACCAGCTCGTCGACGTCGGCGTCCAGTGGCGCCGTCCCCTTGATCGGCGATGTGAGCACTTCGTCTCCGGTGCGCCGGAGGAAGAGCTCGGGGGAGAAGCTGGCGATGGCGCCGTCGGGAGCATCCACGAACGCCGCGTAGGCGGGGGCGAGTGCCTCGACACCTGCGCAGAACAGGTCGAGCGGATCGCCGGTGAACGGCGCCTCCAGCCGCGCGCACAGGTTGACCTGGAAGATGTCACCGGCCGCGATGTGCTCGAGCGCGCGCGCCA
>DATFFJ010000063.1:0-4495 GCA_035250065.1 Aeromicrobium sp.
CACGCGTAGTAGCCCCGCACGTCGACGCCGAGCTCGACCGCGTCGATGAGCGCGTCGAGGTAACCGTGCAGGTAGTCGACACGCTCGAGATCGACGACGTCACCCTCGGGGTCGAGGTAGTCGTGATAGCTCGCACCGTTCTCGGTGACGAGGATCGGTAGCGACGTGAACTCGCGCGAGACGCGAGTCAGGACCGCGGTGAGCGATTCGGGAATGACCGACCAACCGAATGAGGTCGTCGCAGGTGCGGCGGGAGTTTCGCGGATTCGCAGGGGCCCGCCGTCGTCGTCGTGCCGGGCGATCACGCGCTGGTAGTGATTGATGCCCGCGAAGTCGGTCGGTGAGGCGATCAGCTCGAGATCGCCGGCTTGGATCACGGCATCAAGCCCTGCGGCACCGATCAGCGTACGCACCTCGTCGGAGTAGTCACCGCGGTAGACAGGGTCGAGGAAGATCCGATTGCTCGCGGCGTCGAGTCGTTCAGTTGCGGCGAGATCGGCGAGCGCGTCGGAGTGCGGCTGCACGTCTGTGACGATGTTCGCGATGCCGATCCGGGCGTTCGGCCGGGCGGCACGGATCGCGGCGACGGCGAGGCCGTGGGCGAGGTTGAGGTGGTGCGCGGCTGCGATCGCGTCGCTCCAGTTGCGGCGGCCCGGGGCATGCGCACCGGTGTGATAGCCGAGGAATGCGGAGCACCACGGCTCGTTCAGCGTGATCCAGTCGTCGGCCAGGTCACCCAGACCGTCGACGGTGCGCCCGGCGTACTCGGCGAAGCGCTCGGCGGTCGTTCGTGCCGGCCAGCCGCCGGCGTCCTCGAGCACCTGTGGCAGATCCCAGTGATAGAGCGTGACGAGGGGGCGGATGCCGCGCTCGCGCATGCCAGTGAGGAGCGAGCGGTAGAAGCCAAGGGCCTCGTGGTTGAGCCCGCCCGAGCCTTCAGGCTGGAGCCGCGACCATGACACCGACAGGCGATACTCGCGGATTCCGAGCGCGGCCATGAGATCGAGGTCGTGGCTCCAACGGTGATAGTGGTCGCAAGCGACGTCGCCGTTGTCGCCGTTCGCGGTGAGACCGCGAGTGTGTGCGAACGTGTCCCAGATGCTCGGGCCTCGTCCACCTTCGACGGCTGCCCCCTCGATCTGGTATGCCGCAGTCGAGACTCCCAGCCGGAAATCCGCCGGCAGGATAGCGAGGCGATCGCTTCGAAGCGAGGGTTGCAGGTCGAGTCGCGCTTGTTGGCGGGGTGACGGGTTCAGCATTGAACGCTCCATTCGAGGGGCTTATTTCACGTTTTAGTCTAATGCGTGGTCTAGATCTGTCAAGGGAACATCTCCTACGACTGGCACCACGGACGCCCTGTCAGCACGAGCACGAATGTCTCCGCTCCGGAATGCTGCTGCTCGAAACCGGAGATGCTGCCACGTCTCGATACCGACGATTCGACCTGCTTGCCCGGAAAAAGGCGGGCCGAGCAAGAGCACGGGTTCGATGAGGTCAAGGGCTGGACCTCAGTTGTCTCATCTCCTGCGACCAACGGCGCCGAGCTCAGCGCTCAACCGCGAGTCCGTGCGGCTGCCGGTGCCCACCCTGCAACGGCGAAGGAGCCGGCTGAACCCCTGACCGGACTTGCACAAGGTGATTTCGACTTTGTGACCGTTCCGGGCAATTGCTCACCGACGTCGCGGATAGAGGCAACCGAGGTATCACCCCGAAGTCTGATCTGAACGTGCTTCGCCGAGCCCGGAAGATCGCACCAGGGCCTAGTTGTGTCCCGCGTAAATCTGAGTTTGACCGCCGTCGACAGTGATCTCTGCTCCGTTGACGAACGAGGCTTCGTCTGAGGCGAGGAAGACGACGGCATTGCCGATGTCATCAGGGAGTCCGATACGTCCCGCCGGGATCTCTTCCACGACGCGTTCGACGTAGGCCGCGGCGGCTTCTCTACCCATGTCCTTCTCGAACACCTCGGTCAAGATCACGCCAGGGCTGACCGCGTTGACGCGGATTTTCCGGTCGCGGAGTTCGTTCATCCAGGTGCGGACGATACTGCGGAGTCCAGCCTTGGCGGCGGCGTAGACGCCGAACGTGGGCAGTCCCATGTCTTGGGTGATGGAGGTGTTGATGATGATCGCTGCGCCGTCCGGCATCAGCGGAAGAGCGGTCTGTACGGTGAAGATGGTTCCCTTGACGTCCAGCTCGAGGCCGTGATCGATGTCGTTTTCTGAGATGTTGGCGAGGGTGCCGTACCAGGCGGCTCCAGCGTTGGCGAAGACGATGTCGAGCGTGCCGCGTTCAGTCTTGATGGTGTCGGCGACCTTCTGCATCGCCTCGCGGCTGGTGGCGTCGGCTGCCTGCCCGCGCGCACCCTCTCCGAGACGCTGGACGGCGGAGTCGACGCGTCCCTGGGTGCGGCCGGTGATATAGACGACGGCGCCTTCCTCGATGAGGCGCTTGGCGGTGCCGAAGCCGATGCCGGAGGTGCCTCCGGTGACGAGGGCGGTCTTGCCCGCAAGTCGATTCATGATGTCTTCTTTCGAGATGAGTGGACGGTTCTAGGCAGCTCGTGCGGCGAACGAACGGCTGAAGCCTTGCCCGGATTGCACGAGACTGCGGGCGCTGCGCAGTCGCGCGCCTTCGTAGTCGAGGAGGGCGGCTCGGATTCCGGTGCCGGTGGGCTGGGTGGCGACGGCGGCGGCGAGGGCTTCTGCGTCCTGGAGGGATTCGCTGAAGCCGCTGCCGGTCATCGGGGTCGGCACGTGCGCGGCGTCGCCGACGAGGGCGATGCGACCGCGGACGAGCTGGTCGGGTACGTACTCGGCGATCGGAGTGCCGATGACGGCTCGGCGTTCGATGCTGTCGAGGATGGCGTCGCTCCACGGCGACGGGAACAGCCCGCGAGCCTGCTGGGCGAGTTCTCGGTAGGTGGCATCCGGGATGCCTGCGGGCATCAGCGAATGACGCACCACGCTGCCGTCGACGGCGCCGGAGCTGCGGAGCAGACTGTTGCGGCTGGCGTCGTACCAGGCCCAACCGAGACGGCGGGATCCGACTGCGGTCGATCCGTCGATTCCGGGCAGCGGGTAGCCGAGCAGAGTGTTGTCGTAGTCACCAAGGAATGCGACGTCGCGGGGCCAACGCTTGGTTCCGATCGATGATTCGTCGGCGATGCCGATCCAGATCACGTACCCGGCGAAGGTCGCGTTCGGATTGTGGGGTGCGACCTGTCGGCGCACGACGCTGCGGTGACCGTCAGCGCCGACGAGGAGATCTGCTGCGATCCGATCGCCGGACGTGGTGACCGCCCACGCCTTCGAAGTGTCCTGGTCGACGCTTCGAACAGCCGTGTTCTGCAGTAGCTCGATGGCTGGGTCGGAGTGGATCGCGGACCGGAGCGCGCCGTGGACGGCGAACCAGGTCTGGATTCCGGGGGCGATGGGCTGGGGGACGTCTGAGGACGGCAGCCCGGTGATCCGCTCGACCAGTCCGTCGGGGACATGGAGTGCGGCGCCGGTGCGGCCGGTGTCGTCGGAGCGCTCCAGCAGCGTGACGCGCATGCCGACGCGGGACAGCGTCAGCGCGGTCATGAGACCGGAGAGCGAGGCTCCGACGATGACGGCTGTGCCGTGGGTGTGCATGACTGCTTCTTTCGTGGTGTTGGTGGGTGTGCTCAATAGAGGGGGGTGCCGGTGATGCCGGCGAGGGTGTCGACGAGCCGGTCCTGGAAGGCGGGGTCGTCCACCTCGGGCGCCGGGCGCTGATGGCGGCGGTGGTGCAAGTACGCCCCGGTGATGGGGGCGGCGGGGTCATTGCTGGCTGCGAGCCAGCTTTGGGTGTCGTGGCCGAGTTCGAGGTCGTCGGGTGCGCCTGGTCCGCCCATCTTGGTTGGTACCCAGCCGGGGTCGACGGAGTTGCTGAGCACGTCGGGCCAGTGCCGGGCGACTGCGGCGGCGAGGGCGGCGACGTAGAGCTTGCTTTCGGAGTACGCCTGGACGGCATTCCACCGGCGGCTTGTCCAATCGATGTCAGCCAGATCGCTGTGGACCCCGAGGTGCATGCCGCTGGACACGTACACGAGCCGGTCGGGCCGGTCGATGAGCGCGGTGAGGAGGTAAGGGGCGAGCACGTTCACCGCGAGGGTTCGGGAGTGGCCTTCGGGAGTAGAGATCCGGACGTTCGACAGGTACACACCGGCGTTGTGGATGACGGCATCCATCCGGCCGATCGCGTTGACCTGCTCCGCGATCGAACGGGTCTCGCGGTCACTGGAGAGGTCGCCGACGACGACGCCGGCCAGGTCGAGATCGTCAACGGCCGCCGCGCGCGCACTCGTGCGGGCGTGCAGCACGACGTCGTGACCCTGGCCTATGAGGGTGCGGGCGTTGAGCAGGCCGAGCCCGTCGGTGGAGCCGGTGATGAAGATGCGGGACATGCCACCAGCAAACGCGCACCATCGTGCGCGCGGGAGGCTCTGTTGTGAGGGGTTCCAGCAGGGACC
>DATFFJ010000064.1:0-2495 GCA_035250065.1 Aeromicrobium sp.
GGCATCGGCCACGCCGATCACCTGACACAGCACGGCATCTCCCCTGTGCACGAGCTGCCCGTCGGCGACAACCTGCACGACCACATGTTCGTGCCCATGACGTTCGAGATGCCGACGGCACTGCACCGCGGCTTGCCGTCGTACTTCGCCCGCGGCCTCGCCAAGGAGATGACGCGAGGCAACTCGTTCCTCGTGAACTCGGTCTTCGAAACCGTCGGATTCGTGCGGACGTCGCTCGCCACGGACGTGCCGGACCTCCAGCTCCACGTCCTGCCGTGGTCATACCCATCGCCCAACCAGGACGCGCCGATCCGGCACGAGGTGGACAAGCGGGCGGCCCTGACCATCATGTCGTCGCTGATCTACCCACGCAGCCGCGGAACGGTGCGACTGCGTGATGCGGATCCGTTCAGCGAGCCGCTGATCGACTTCAACTACCTCGCTGAGCCCGGCGACCACCAAGTGCTGCTCGAGGGCATCGCGATGATCCGCGAGATCATGGCCAGCCCGGTGTTCGGCACCCAGGTGAAGTCCGAGATCCACCCGGGCATCGACCTCGACGCCGAGGCGATGAAGAACGAGATCACCAACCGGGCCACCAGCATCTACCACGGTGTCGGCTCCTGCCGGATGGGCGTGGACGACCGCGCCGTTGTCGGGCCCGACCTGAAGGTTCATGGCATCGACGGCCTGCGCGTCGCCGACGCCTCGATCATGCCGTCGATCATCGGCGGCAACACCAACGCACCGTCGATCATGATCGGCGACAAGTGCGCAGAGCTGATTCTCGGCAACTAAGGGAGAGACCGTGGGCACACTCACTCGTCCGGCGAGTATCACTGAAGAGTTCCTGCAACGGCTTGTGTCGCGAGTGCCGTCCACGGCCGGCGGCACGTGGAAGCTGACGGAGGTGTACACCGGCGAGGTCCTGGTCGAACTTCCCCAGTCGACCCCGGCGGACATCGAGGCGGCCGCGGCTGCGGCCCGCGAGGCGCAGCGCGCCTGGGGTGCCATGCCGCTCAAGGAACGGCTCGCCGTGTTCGAGCGCGCCCACGCCCTCTTCATCGACCAGCAGTACGTCATCGCCGATCTCATCCAGGTCGAGAGCGGCAAGACGCGGCGGATGGCCTTCGAGGAGGCCTGCGACCCGATCATGGGCATGAGCCACTACATCAAGCGCGCGCCGAAGGTGCTCGCCGAGAAGAAGCACCCCGGGCCCGTCCCGTTCATCTCGAGCTCGACCGAGGTCCACGTGCCACGCGGAGTCATCGGCATCATCGCGCCGTGGAACTTCCCATTCGCGACCGGCATCTCCGACGCCATCCCTGCCCTGATGGCGGGCAACGGCGTCGTGGTCAAGCCGGACAACAAGACCGCCCTCTCGCCGCTGTACGGCATCGAGCTGCTCGAGCAGGCCGGCTTGCCGAAGGGCCTGCTCCAGGTGGTTTGCGGTGAGGGCCCGGATGTCGGCCCCTCGCTGATCGACAGCGTCGACTACGTCATGTTCACCGGATCGACCGGCACCGGTCGCGTCATCGGCGAGCGCGCCGGTCGCAACCTGATCGGTTGCTGCCTCGAGCTCGGCGGCAAGAACCCGATGATCATCCTCGACGACGCCAACCTCGACGAGACGGTCAAGGGCACGCTGTTCGCGGCGTTCGGCAACACCGGCCAGATCTGCATGCACATCGAGCGGATCTACGTCCCCGACAGCCTCTACGACGAGTTCAAGGACAAGTTCGTCGCCGCCACCCGCGACCTCAAGATGGCGGCCACGTACGACTTCGACGCCGACCTCGGTGGACTGGTCTCCCCCGATCATCTGGCCCGGATCGAGAGCCATGTGGAGGATGCCGTCGCCAAGGGCGCCACCGTCCTGACCGGCGGCAAGGCGCGTCCGGACATCGGCCCGACGTTCTACGAGCCGACGATTCTCGAGGGAACGACCGACGACATGATCTGCGGAACCGTTGAGACGTTCGGCCCGGTCGTGTCGCTGTACCGCTATTCGACCGTGGACGAGGCCGTCGCCCTCGCGAACGACACCGACTACGGCCTCAACGCGTCCATCTGGACGACGAACTTCAAGCGCGCCGAGGAACTCGCCCGCCGCATCGAGTCGGGCAACGTCAACATCAACGACGGCCTGGCCACCGCGTTCGCCTCCAAGGGCACACCGTCCGGTGGCGTGAAGCAGTCCGGCGTCGGCGCGCGCCACGGCGACCAGGGCATCCTCAAGTACACCGACACCCAGAACGTCGCGGTGCTGAAGAAGCAGGTCATGGGCCCGCGGCCGGGCCAGTCCTACGAGGACTACGCCAAGCAGACCCAGACGTCGCTGCGCTGGATGCGCAAGTTGGGGCTGCGCTGATGTCGCACCCGCGACACGGAGTCGTCCTTTTCACGTCCGACCGCGGCATCCGGCCGGCCGACCTGGCGGTCGCGGCCGAGGAGCGCGGCTTCGACACCATCTACGTCCCGGAACACACGCACAT
>DATFFJ010000065.1:0-2204 GCA_035250065.1 Aeromicrobium sp.
CCCCGACGTTCACCGACGAAGGCTTGGTGGCCGCGGTGTCGTTGCGCCGGTCACGCCCCGACATCGGCGTGCTGGTGTTCTCGCAATGGGTCGAGACCCGCTATGCCACCGAACTGTTGGCCGGTCGTCCCGAGGGCGTCGGCTATCTGCTCAAGGACCGGGTGACCGATATCGCCGAGTTCGACGGCGCGGTGCGACGAGTCGCGGCGGGCGGCACCGCGTTGGACCCGGAGGTGGTGCGTCAACTGATCGGCAACCGACGCACATTGTCGACACTGGATCGGCTCACACCTCGCGAACGCGAGGTACTGGCGTTGATGGCCGAGGGTCATTCCAACAACGGTCTGGCGCAGCACCTTTCGATAACCGAACGGGCCGTCGAGAAGCACGTCTCGGCCATCTTCACCAAGCTCGACCTGCCGCCGTCGCAGGCGCATCACCGTCGCGTACTCGCGGTGGTGACGTATCTCAACTCCTGAAGAGACCAGACGGTCAGGTACGCCAGCCCGAAGAACGCCGCGACCGCCAGTGCCACCCCGGTCGACTGGACGTAGGCGAACGGAGAACGCACCCACTCGAACGTCGTCGCCATCACCGCTTCGGGCCGCGTCACCAAATCCCAAGAGTTCCAGCGCTGAAACCGCCCGATGACGACGCCGATCGCGCATAGTCCGACCGAGACCATCACCGCCGTCCACCCGAAAATCACACCGAATTCCCGCTCGGCGCGGTCATGGACCAGGCGCATCGACACCACCCCGAGCATGATGCCTGTCCAGGCCGCGAAGCCGTACTGCAAGACGTGACGCCACAGTTCGACGCCTTCACCGAGGTGCACGAGATCGGTCACCAGGTACGGCGAATTCGGAAGGAACGCCAGCCAGCCCAGGCCCAATGGCACCAGCCATGCACGTCCGCGCACCGCGGCGAAGCCGGCGGCGAAGAAGACCGGCATCCACGCGAGGAACAGATTCCAGACGAGAAACCACGTCGGGTAGAACAGCGGTGCGGTTGGGTCCGTGACGCCCAGGACTGTGGTCAACCCCGTCGTCGCCAACAGCGAGGCGATCAGAACGGCGCGAGCAACATTGGCCATCCGACAAGCTTGCCCGACAATGCAAAAGGCCCTGGGAAAGTCCGGGGCCTTTTGGTTCGAGACGGTCCGAGAAGGCTTTAGAAGGCCGCCTCGTCCAGTTCCATCACCTCGTTGTCGAGGTTGTCGAGCACGGTACGGGTGCTGGTGAGCAGCGGCAGGAAGTTCTTCGCGAAGAACGATGCCACCGCGACCTTGCCCTCGTAGAAGGCGCGGTCGTCACCGCTGGCTCCGGCATCGAGCGCCTCGATGGCCACGGCAGCCTGCCGCTGCAGCAGCCAACCGATGACCAGGTCGCCGACGCTCATCAGGAAGCGCACCGACCCCAGGCCGACCTTGTACACGTTGGCCGGGTTCTCCTGCGCCGACATGAGGTAGCCGGTGAGCGTCGCGGCCATGCCCTGCACATCCTCCAGGGCGGTGGCCAGCAGCGCGCGCTCGGCCTTCAGCCGGCCGTTGCCGGACTCGTTGCGGACGAACTGCTCGATCTGCCCGGCCACGTGCGCCAGCGCCGCACCCTTGTCGCGGACGATCTTGCGGAAGAAGAAGTCCTGCGCCTGGATGGCTGTGGTGCCCTCGTAGAGAGAGTCGATCTTGGCGTCGCGGATGTACTGCTCGATCGGGTAGTCCTGCAGGAAGCCAGAACCACCGTAGGTCTGCAGGCTCTCGGTGAGCTTGGCGTACGCCTGCTCCGAGCCGACACCCTTGACGATCGGCAGCATCAGGTCGTTGACCTTGACCGCCAGATCGGCGTCGACGTTGTGAAGAACCTTGGCCACGGCGGCGTCCTGGAAGGTCGCCGTGTACAGATACACCGCGCGCAGACCCTCGGCGTACGCCTTCTGGGTCATCAGCGACCGACGGACGTCCGGGTGGTGCGTGATGGACACCCGCGGGGCGGTCTTGTCGGTCATCTGTGTCATATCGGAGCCCTGTACACGCTCCTTGGCGTACTCCAGCGCGTTGAGGTAGCCCGTCGACAGCGTGGCAATCGCCTTGGTGCCCACCATCATTCGAGCCTGTTCGATGACATCGAACATCTGGGCGATGCCCTCGTGCACCTCGCCTACGAGCCAGCCCTTGGCGGGGACGCCGTGCTGTCCCAAGGAGA
>DATFFJ010000066.1:0-3176 GCA_035250065.1 Aeromicrobium sp.
CAGGCCTGTATGTCCGGAGCTTCGAGGTGCATGCCACGCCGCCGGGCCAGATTCCGATCGGCGCATACGTCTACGGTCCGGTGACGTCGCTTTTCCAACACGACGTCCAGCGCCTCCTCGACACCGAACCCGGCTACGCCGCCAAGACCCGTCCGCATCATTACGCCATCCGGCACGCAATCATCGCGGGGTTCGCGCTGCTCGGCCTCCTGGCGGCAGCCGGAACAGCCTGGCTGATCCTGGGCAACTGGCGATGGGGGGTCATCGCCGCCGGCATCCTGTCTGCGACTCCTCTCTGGACCGGCCATGCCATGTTCAACATGAAGGACACGCCGGTCGCGGCAGGCCACACGATGATTACCTTTGCGTTGGTGCTGCTGGCGCTGACGAAGCCGACGAGCAAGCACCTCACGGTGTTGGCCGGCACCGGCACCCTCGCCGTCGGGACGATCATGATGCTCGGCACCCGCCCCGGGGCGTGGCCGTCGCTGATGGGCTCGATCATCGTCTTCACTGCGATCCTGGTCCTGGCCCGAAAGTCTCTGACCAAGGCACATGTCCTGCGCGTCGCGGCGGCGACCGTCGCTGGGCTGGTCGGGTCTTACCTCGTCCTGTGGGCCATCTATCCGCGCGTCTTCGGCGACCTGTACCAAGCCATCTATATGTCGGCGTTCGGCAGCGCCCACTACGACGGCCTCGGCAAGCAGTCTCCGAGCGATCGCAGCTACCTTTTCGTCCACGCGCTCGTCGACCTGCCACTTGGCATCGTCGCCCTGATGCTCAGCGGAACGTTCGTCGCCGCATACCTGTGGCTGGTCCAGCGCCGGCGGTCGGTGCACCTGGACTGCATCGCGCTGGTCGGCTCGCAGGCCTTCGCCCTCATGGCGGCGGCCGTCGCATTGGACTCCAGCCTCTACCACGGTCTGCGCCAGATGCTCTTTGCCATCCCGGCCCTCGCCGTGCTGGCCACGATCGGCCTCGCGGCGCTTCTTACCACGTCGCGTGGGCGCCTTCGGCTCGCCGTCGCGATCGCGGGCTGTGTCGCGATGATCCTGCCGACAGCGGCGCAGGCCGCGATGTTCCCGTATCAGTACTCGTACATCAACGTCGCGGCCGAGCAGGCGGGGGTCGATCCGAACGAGGACTACTTCGGGATGAGCTTCCGCGAGTATGCGTATGACGGTCCTCAAGACGTGAAGGTCATCTGCCCCTTCATGCGGATGGGTTACATCGTCTGGCGCGACGATGAGCCGGACTGCCGCACCCGCTTCGCCCACACCTTCAGTGCGTATTGGCGCGGACGCCCAGCGCCGGACGAGCCCGACAACGGCGAGTGGTACACCATCCTGCGCGGCTCGCGGCCGACACCGCCCAACTGTGAGATCTACCGCGAGGTGGAACGTTGGCGGAACTTGGAGAAGACCGTCATGAGCCGGATGTTCGTCTGCCACTCACCGTCCCGGGAGGAGATCCTGGAGGGCATCACAATCCTGAATCGAGCTCAACAGCGTTACGGGGTCAAGCTCTTCTGGCCGGATTACCTGGGCGAGCGACCGAAGTCGGGTCCGGGCAGCCTGGCCAGCTTGAAGGAGGAGAACTGACGACGGCAACGGCGACGCTGAGGCGGATGGCACTCAGCGTGGTCCTCGGCATCGGCGCTCTTCTTCGGCTGTGGAACCTCGGCTATTCGAACTTCCAGGGCGACGAGATCAAGGCTCTGTTTCCGTCCGGTGGTGACGTGGACCTGTCGGAGTTCCTTTTCGACCAGCGCAAGGGCCCACTCCAGTTCCTCGTGACCTTCGTCGTGCGCCTCGTCGATCCGCAGTATTCATCTGAGCTTCTGGCTCGCCTGCCGTTCGCGCTGGCCGCCGTGGTGTCGCTGTGGTTCTTCTTCCGGTTCGTGGAACTGCAGTTCGGATCCATCGCGGCACTCGTCGCCACCTTCTTCTACGCGACCAACGGGATGATCGTGGCGCTGTCCCGGATCGTCCAGTACCAATCGCTGGTCATGCTGTTCCTCTGCATGGCCCTGTACTTCTTCGCCCTGGCAGCCAACGACGCGCGATGGAAATCCAAGGGCGTCATGGTCGGCGCGATCTGCTGGGCGCTCGCCACGCTGGCCCACTACGACGCGCTGCTCATCCTGCCCTTCGTCCTCTATCTGGTCATCGAGTACTACCGCGCCCACCACACACTCAAGCCCGCCGTCCTGCCGGCGGCCGTCTTCGCCGTGGCGGTCGCGTCCTTCTACATCCCGTTCGCGCTGTCGATCAGCGACGACACCAAGGGTTACTGGAGCAATCGGCTGACCGGAGGCGCCGACAAGATCTCAAGCTCGACCTACCTGTTCGAGGTCTACAACCCGCTCTTCGCGCTCCAGCTGTACGCCGTGCTGACGGCCCTCGGCGTGGGCTACCTGCTCTACGCGTCGGCGAAACGGGAGGACCTGCTCCGCAATGGGTTCCTCGTGCTGTGGATCAGCGGTGTCGTGATCTTCTTCGAAGTGGTCGTCAACCTGCCGGGCACGCACATCTTCAACTACCTGCTGCCCTTGATGATCCTCATGGGCCTCGGCGTAAATCTTGTGCTGAAGAGCGTGAAGTTCCGCGCGCTCCAGGTGCTCGCCGGAGGCGTGCTCGTGGCGGCCGGGATCTTCCTCACCATCCAGTCATATGCGCTCTTCGTCGATCACGACGAGTCCTACCCGTGGGGACCCGAGCGGTTCCTCGGCCAAGCAGTGCCGCCGATCAAGATCGATCGGTACCACACCAGCCTGTTCGGATTCCCCTACGACGGCGGCTGGCGGGACATCAAGAATCACCTGGCCGACGACCCGGATCGCGGCGAAACATCATTCCTGACCAACGACAAGGGATCGATCGCCGAGTTCTACATGGCCGGTTACGACGAGAGCCCCGAAGAGCTGGGCTACTACGTCCACGTCCGGCAGCCACAGAGCTTCCACCCCAATCCGCTGGCGGGGCGGATCGCATCCTGGGTGGACACCCATCGGCCCGTCTACGTGGTCCGGCGCGACGGCGTCGTGGTGGCCGAACTCTACGAGCTGCCGGCGCCGCCCGGCCCGCCGTAGGGACGGGTGTTGCCGCGGTTGCCGTACCAGCACACGGCCGCCGTGATGTCCGCCGGAACCCGGTAGTGCTCGAGTTCCTCACAGT
>DATFFJ010000067.1:0-9465 GCA_035250065.1 Aeromicrobium sp.
GCCGCGTACCCCGAGCTCAACGGCGAGAGCACGCATGCCGAGGAGCAGCGCGGCCTTGGACGCGCAGTACTGCGTGTTGTAGGGCTGACCCATGACGGCGGAGATCGAGGCGACGGAGACGATGTTCCCTCCGCTGTCGGCCAGCGCCTCAGCGAAGCCTTGGGCCAGGAGGAGGGGCGCCAGTGCGTTGACATCAAAGTGCTGACGCAGGCCGGATCCGGTCAGCGTTCCCACTTCAGCGAACTTCTGGATACCGGCGACGTTGCAGAGGACGTCGAGCCCGCCGAGTTCGGACAGCGCCTGAGCCACGAATGCATCGCGCGCACTGTCGTCGGCCAAGTCACATGCCACGACACCGTCGGCCGCGACGACATCGGTGGCGACCACGCGGGCACCTTCGGCGCGCAGCTGCTCAGTGACGGCGCGACCCACGCCGCCGGTCGCTCCCGTGACGACGACCCGCTTGTCTTGGAAGCGCGGTGCGATGGCTTGCTCCGTCATGTGGTTCTCCTCCGCAGGACCCGAACCGCGCGCCAGCATTGGCTCTCCGGTTCGGAAGCAGACTAGAACACGTTCTGATCCCGGTTTCGCCCCGTTCGGCTAGAAGTGCCCGAAAGGCCGCCCAGAAGACCCGACCGTGAGACAGGACGGGCAATCGAAGCGACGCGAGGCGGCAAACAGCCGTCTTCGTGGGGTACTCACGCGGCGGCACCACTGCTTCCACCGAGTAGTCGCCGCTGCGGATGCCGCGACCGTGAGACGCCCTAAGGCCTCTTGGAAGCCCCGCCGGCCTCCTAGCTGCCTCGGGCTCGCGGATGAAATGTGGTCGAAACGCGGTCAGGTGAAGATGGAAGAGCCCAATACTCGCTGTGATTCCAGAGAATATTGGGCTCCCCGCTTGGCGGTGGTGGTGGGATTTGAACCCACGGTGGGCGTTAACCCACACACGCTTTCGAGGCGTGCTCCTTAGGCCGCTCGGACACACCACCGCCGGGTACCTTACCGGCTGCGACCAAGGCTCCTCACATGCGGTGCTCGCGGAAGAAGGCCTGCAAGAGCTCGGTTGCCGCGTCCGCGAGCACGCCGGAAGTCACCTCCGGGCGGTGGTTCAGCCGACGGTCGCGGACCACGTCCCACAGCGAGCCGACCGCCCCGGCTTTCTCATCCCATGCGCCAAACACGAGATGGGCGATGCGGGACTGGACGATCGCACCGGCGCACATGGTGCAGGGCTCGAGTGTGACGTAGAGCGTGCAGTCGTCCAATCGCCAGGTACCGCGTGCGGCCGCGGCCTCCCGCAGCGCGAGCAACTCGGCATGTCCAGTCGGGTCCCCGTCCCGCTCCCGCGTGTTCCGGCCGGTCCCGATGACCGCTCCCGACTCGTCGACGATTACCGCGCCCACCGGCACGTCGCCGTCGGCCAGCGCCTCGCGCGCCCGCGCCAAGGCCTGCGCCATGTGGTCGGCGTGCCCCGTCCTCGTAGTCACGGAGCGATGGTCCCAGAACCGGGCAAGGTGTTCACCTTGGGACGGCACAATGGCACCGTGCTCGAGACCGTCCGCAGAACGCTCAAACGACTCGTCGGCCGTGGGGCCGATGAGTCCAGCTCGTTCCGGATTCCGGCGGACGTCGACTTCGAGACCGGCTTCCGCCAGACGGTGATGGAACCGGCGACCGAGGCCGCCGAGCTGCTCGAGACGTACGAACAGGACCGCGGACGCGCGATTCACCAGAGCCGCAAGGATCTCAAGAAGCTCCGCGCCGCGCTGCGCCTCATCGGTGACCATGCCGGCGACGAATTCACCCCCGCCGAGAGCGCACGGCTGCGCGATGCCGGACACCTGCTGGCAGGCGCCCGCGATGCGGATGTCAAGACTCAGACGCTGGCATCCCTGCGCCAGCGCGGAGTGCTCCCCGTGAGTGACCAGGTCCTCGACGAATGGGCGTCGACGCTGGAGCGGGAGCGCGACGAGCTCCTCCATCAGCTGGACAACCCGCACGATTCCGTCGGGTCGAGCGACGCCGTGGTGCGCTCCATCGACGCGGTGATCGACGAGTGTCAGGGGGTGGCCAAGTGGCCCGTGGAGGGGTTGACCCTCCTGACGGTGCGGCGGGCGCTGGTCCACGAGCGGGCGCGCGGAATCGCGGCCATGGGCCGAGTCGTCGAGGGCGGCGACGAAGAGTCGGTGCACGACTTCAGGAAACGGATCAAGGACCTGTGGCATCACCTGGATCTGCTGTGCGATGTCGTGCCAGCGATCACCCCGGCTCACGTCCAACGCGCACACGACATCTCGGACCTGCTCGGCGACCACAACGACCTCGCCGTTCTCGTCGAGGACGCCCGGTCGAGGCCGCATCTGATCAGCGCTGACGACTTGGCCGACATCGCCGAAGCCGTACGCGTGCTCGAGATGGACCTCCGCAATCAGGCCGTCGCCCAGGCCCGCGCGCTGTACCGGGACCTCATCTGACGTCAGGCCACGCGTAGCTGCGCAGTGAACCGCGCGAGGTCCGGGTCCGCCTGCAGGACACCGACGGGCAGGTCACGCTGCGCGAAGTCGACGTGCACGTCCCGCACGATCTCGCCCGGCCCGGCGCTGAGGACGAGGACACGAGTCGCCAGTGGCACCGCGTCAACCGCCCGGCGGGTGGCGACGACGATCGTCGTCCCGGTCTCCTTCCAGATCGAGCGCAGCTCCTCCTGCCGGCGTTCGCGGTCAGAGGAATCGGTACCAGCGAAGGGCTCGTCGAGCAGGAGAAGATGCGGACGTGTCGCCAGCGCCCGCGCGATATCTGCTCGGGGCTCGGCGCTCTCGGACGGGCGGATCACCAGTCCGCCACGACCCGGTCCGGCCACGGGTGCCCCGCCCAGCAGGACCTCCCCTGCCGTCGGCAGAAACGTCCCGGCAAGGATCTCCAGCAGGGTCGACTTGCCGCTGCCAGCCGGCCCCACCAGCGCGACCATTGCGCCGCCGTCAATGGTGAGGTCAGTCGGGGTGAGCGCGAGGACGGGTCGGGAAGCACCCGAGCTATAGGTGTGTCCGACTCCCTTGAGTACGACGTCAGGGACGGCGCGCGCGGCGCCGGGCCTGCGGGACAGGTGCGCTGCCAGCGAGGAGCTCATGGCGTGACGCTAGGTGTGAAACGCCCACGACGAGCGGCGTCTCACAAGGCGAACCGGCACCGGCATGGACCCCGATTGATGCTACGTCCGGGGTTTCGAGGCCGCTTCGCGGCCACCTCAACCACCGATAGCTAGAGCGCGCGGAGGATGTCCTCGACGCGATCCTTGGCGTCGCCGAACAGCATCTGCGTGTTCTCGCGGAAGAACAGCGGATTCTGCACGCCCGCATAGCCCGCGGCCATCGACCGCTTGAACACGATGACATTCTTCGCTTCCCACACGGTCAGCACCGGCATTCCGGCAATCGGGCTGCCGGGGTCTTCGGCCGCGGCCGGGTTGACCGTGTCGTTGGCGCCGATGACGAGGACGACGTCGGTCTCCGGGAAGTCGTCGTTGATCTCGTCCATCTCCAGGACGATGTCGTAGGGCACCTTGGCCTCGGCCAGCAGAACGTTCATGTGACCGGGCAGGCGACCCGCGACCGGATGGATGCCGAACCGCACGTCGATGCCCTTCGCGCGCAAGTGGCTGACCAGCGACGCGACCGGGTACTGCGCCTGAGCCACCGCCATGCCGTAGCCGGGCGTGATGATGACACTGGATGCGTCGCCGAGGAGCTCGGCCGCGCTCTCGGCGTCGATTTCGCGGTGCTCGCCGTAGTCCTCGTCGTCGCCGGACGGGGCTTCGATACCGAAGCCACCGGCGATGACCGAGATGAAGGAGCGGTTCATGGCCTGGCACATGATGTACGACAGGTACGCACCGGACGATCCGACGAGCGCGCCGGTGACGATGAGCAGGTCGTTGTTGAGCAGGAAGCCCGAGGCCGCCGCGGCCCAGCCTGAGTAACTGTTGAGCATCGAGACCACGACCGGCATGTCGCCGCCGCCGATCGACGCCACCAGGTGCCAGCCGAGTAGCAGGGCCAGGACCGTGACGGCGACCAGCAGCCAGAGCTGCGGCTCCATGACGAACCAGACCGTCAACGCCACGAAGGCGACGAGCGAGCCGAGGTTCATGACGTTCTTGCCCGGCAGCATCATCGGCGCGGACTTCATGCGCGCCGAGAGCTTGAGGAAGGCCACGATCGAGCCGGTGAATGTCACCGCGCCGATGAAGACGCCGATGAACACCTCGGCGTCGTGGATGCCCGGGTGGGCTGCGGTCTCCCGCGACGCGTAACCGTTCCAGCCCACCAGCACCGCCGCCAAACCGACGAAGCTGTGGAACAGGGCGATCAATTCCGGCATGGCCGTCATGGCGACAAGGCGGGCACGCCAGAGACCGATGGCGGCACCGATGGCCGCGGCACCGAGCAGAAGCCAGAGTTCGATCCCGGCAACCGACTCGCCATGGTGACCTGCACCCGCAGTCTGCGGACGGACAACCGCCCACACAGTGGCGAGCAACGCCAAGGCCATGCCGACGATGCCGAAGTTGAGGCCGCGCTTGGCCGTCTCATGCTGAGACAGGCCGGCGAGGCTGAGGATGAACAAGAACGAGGCGACGAGCTGGGTCGCGAGCTCGGTAGACAGGAAGGCCACGGCTCAGTGACCTCCCTTGGAGAACATGCCGAGCATGCGTCGGGTGACGGCGAACCCGCCGAACACGTTGATGGTGGCCAGCAGGATCGCTGCAGTGGCGATGATCCGGACCACCCAGTCGTCGCTGCCCACCTGCAGCAGCGCGCCGACCAGGATGACGCCCGAGATCGCGTTGGTCACCGACATCAACGGCGTGTGCAGGGCGTGATGCACGTTGCCGATGACGTAGTAGCCGATGACAACGGACAGCACGAGCACCATGAGGTGCCCGGCCAGGTCTGGTGGTGCGAGGCTGGTCAAGAACAGCAGCGCGCCGACGCCGACGAACGTGAGCAGGCTCTTGGCCCGCGGCGTCAGCTTGGCTTTGGCCTTGGGCGGCTCGGCGGGTGCCGGCTTCGCTGCCGGCGCGGCCGAGACCTGCACGGGCGGTGGCGGCCACAGGTTCTCGCCGCCCTTCGTGACCGTGACCCCACGCACGACGACATCGTCCAAATCCAAGACCAGCTCGCCGTCCTTGCCCGGCGTCAGCAGCTTCATCAGGTTGACCAGGTTCTGGCCGTAGAGCTGCGATGCCTGTGCAGGGAGGCGGCCGACGAGGTCGGTGTAGCCGATGATCGTGACGCCGTGCGGGGTGACGATCTTCTCTCCCGGGACCGTCCCCTCGACGTTGCCGCCGTTGGCTGCGGCCAGGTCGACGATGACGCTGCCCGGCTTCATGCTCGCGACATCGTCGGCTGTGATGAGTTTCGGTGCCGGGCGGCCGGGGATGAGTGCGGTGGTGATGATGATGTCGACGTCGGCGGCCTGCTCGGAGTAGATCTCGGCGGCCCGTCGGTCGTACTCCTCGCTGGTGGCGGCGGCGTAGCCCGTGCCGGTCTGCTCGACCTCGACGTCGACCGGTAGATACTCACCACCGAGCGACTTGACCTGATCAGCTACCTCGGGGCGGGGATCGGTGGCGCGCACGATCGCGCCCATGACGCTCGCCTGACCGATGGCGGCCAGGCCCGCCACGCCAGCCCCGGCGACAAGGACCTTCGCCGGCGGGACCTTGCCTGCCGCGGTGACCTGGCCGGACAGGAATCGGCCAAAGGAGTGCGCGGCCTCGAACACCGCGCGGTAGCCGGCGATGTTGGCCATCGAGCTGAGCACGTCGAGCGACTGCGCACGGGAGATGCGCGGCACAGCGTCCATGGACAGCGCAGTGATGTCGCGGCCGGCCAGCGCCTCGATGAGTTCCTCGTTGTTGGCCGGCGCGAGAAGACCGACGAGGGTCGCACCCTCGCGCAGGCGGCCGACTTCATCGAGCGTCGGAGGGTTCACCTTGAGCACAATGTCGCTGCGCCACGCCTCGTCACCGGAGACGACGGTGGCACCGGCCTCGGTGAAGGCTTCGTCGGCGAACGAAGACTTGGCCCCGGCTCCGGACTCGACGATGACGTCGTAACCCAGCTTGATCAACTGGGCGACGGTCGCCGGAGTCCCGGCTACGCGCGTCTCGGCCGCCTGGCTTTCGGCGACCACACCTATGGAGGTCATCCCGGGAAGGCTAGCGAATCACGGCGCGGTTCGTGCGCCCGAGGCCACCTCGACGATGGCGGCAGCGATCTCGACGGGGACCTGCTCCTGCAGGAAGTGGCCGGCCGACGTGCTCGTGACGGACGCCTGCGGCAGGAGCCGGGCGGTGCGGTTCTTCAAACGGCCGAGCACCGGATCACGATCGCCCCAGACGAGGGCAGCCGGGCCGTCGAAGGATTCGACGAACGCCTGGCAACGTTGCAGCAATTCGACCGACGGGTGTTCCATCGAGTCGGGCACCTCCCGCGCCATGTTCAGCACGGCGCCGCGATCGCGCCAGGTGCGCAAGGGGTACTTGTAGGCGCGGGCCACGTCGCCGGTGATGCTGCCCCGCTCCCCTTGCCCGAGGTTCAGGTTGCTCTGCGGGTAGCCGAGTCCGCGGAAGAGCACATCACTCACCACAGGGAGGTGGGCGAGCTTGTGGAATGCCGTCGGGTTGAAGCCCGCCTTGGGCGGCGTGACGACGGTGTTCGCCAGCACAATCCCGGTCATCAGGCCGGGCCGCTCCGCCAGGGCGAGCGTGCCGATGGCGCCGCCCCAGTCCTGGCCCACGAAGATCAGGTCGCGTAGGTCGAGGGCGTCCAGGAACTGGCCGAACCAAGCTGCATGGTTGACGAGGCGGTGGGCCGAGGCCTTCGCCGGTCGGCTGGAGAAGCCGAATCCGATCAGGTCCGGCATGATCACGCGCAACGGCTCACCGGCCAGCTTCATCGCGACCTTGCGATAGAGGAAGCCCCAGGTCGGGTTGCCGTGCAGGAGGACGACAGGGCGCCCCTCGCCGTTCTCCATGACGTGCATCTGTTGGTCGCCGACCTCAATGAGGTACCGCTCGAACGGAACGAGCTCCTCCAGCCAGCCGGGCATCGCCGGCGCCGGATGCCGGGTCACTCGACGACCAGCCGTTCAAGGGCGGTGCGGAGTTTTTCCGGCATCGCGACCGGACGCCGTGTTTCCCGGTCCACGAACACGTGACTGAAGTAGCCGTGCGCCACGGCCACCTCGACGTCGTGGGTGAAGACCGCGAGGCCATAGGTGACTGAGCGATCGCCGAGCCGGTTGACCCTCAGGCCCACCCGCAGTTCGGCCGGGTACTCGATGGGTGCGTGGTACTGGCAGCCGGACTCAACGACCAGCCCGATGATGTCGCTGCGATGGATGTCCAAGCCGCCTTCCTCGATGAGGAACTTGTTGGCGACCGAGTCGAAGTAGAGGTAGAAGACGGCGTTGTTGACGTGACCGTAGACGTCGTTGTCGGTCCATCGCGTCGTCACGTCGGCGACGTACCCGTAGTCGTCGATCGTCGGGATGGATTCGGTCATCACCAGCACCTCAGCGCATCGCGGAAGATCGCGTCCAGCTCCGTCTCGTGGATGGGCATGGGCGCGTTGTCGAGGAGACGCCGCTGCGGGGCCGCCCCGGTCACCAAGTCGGGGACGTCGTCGAGGGCGTAGCCGACTCCTTCTATTCCGTTGGGCGTCCCGACTGCGCGCATCAGCGACGCGACGGCCTCGTCGAGCGCGGTGTCGAACCCAAGCAATTGCGCCGCCTCCTGGTGTCGCTCCGGCGAGGTCTCGGCGAGGAAGCGAAACGCAGCCGGCGCGTTGACGGCCACCGAGAAACCATGTGGGACGAGCCCGGGAAGATCGGCTGGCGCGGGATAGCCGTCGGGAATGTAATCGCGCACACGGCCCGCCACCGCGTATGCCATCGCGTGCGGGACGTGGACTCCGGCGTTGCCGAACGCAATGCCGGCCAGCGTCGCCGCCCACATCATGTGATGACGGGCCTCCGTGTCGTCTGCATCGCTGACGGCTCGCACGAGATAGCGCCCGATGAGGGCCATGGCCTCGCGGCAGCCGAGGTCGCTCCACGGGTTCGCGCCTTGGCTTCCGGGCCTGGCCGTGGCCGGGGACGGTACGGCGCGGGCGGTGAACGGCCGGGCGGTGAACGACTCGATGGCGTGACACATCACGTCCAAGCCGCTGGCGGCCACGACGTTCGCCGGCAACGTGGCCGTCACCCGCGGATCGACGACGGCCTCGGTCGGCCGCAGGCGCGGGCCCGCCACGCCGGTCTTGGCGTGCTCGGCGAGCAGGTCGAAGATCGCGATGCCGGTGACCTCGCTGCCGGTGCCGGACGTGGTCGGGCACGCGATGTGGGGGGCGAGCGGCCCAGGGATCGGCTGGCCCGCACCGATCGGAGCGTTCACGAAGTCGAGCAGCGGCCGCGGATGAGTGGTGAAGAGGTTGGCCAACTTGGCCGTGTCGATGACCGAGCCGCCGCCGAGTGAGACGAACGCGTCGACCTTCGCGTCCCGAGCGAACTCGATCGCCGACTCGATCGACGCATCGGTCGGTTCGACTGCGGCATCGTCGAACACCGCAACATCGAGACCGGCTTTGCGAAGTGCGGCGTCGACGTCGGCGAACCACTCCAGCTCACGCATGCGGGCGTCGGTGATGAGGGCGACCCGAGTAGCTCCCCCGTCCGACGCACTGAGCGCGGCAACACGCTCGCCGACTTCGTGCAGCGATGCCTCCCCGAAGGTCACCCGCGATGCGTCGACCGTGAAGGCAGTCTCCAGGCCGGCTTCGATCGCGTAGAGATGTCCGCACGTCACACGTCGCAGGATAGGCCCACCGCACGTCGCGAGTGGTTTACTCCGGAGGTGCTGATCCTCGACCTGCTCGCGATCCTCGTGTTCGGGATCTCCGGCGGATTGACGGCGGTGCGCATGCGGCTCGACGTCGTCGGCGTGGTCGCGCTGGCCACCGTCACCGGCCTCGGCGGTGGGTGGATCCGCGACGTGCTCCTTGGGTCAGTCCCTCCACCCGCGCTCGCCGACTGGCGATATCTCGTGACGCCAGTGATCGCCGGAATCGCCACGTTCTTCCTGCACCCGGCCATCGGCCGGATGGAACGGGCGATCAACGTGTTCGACGCGTTCGGGCTCGGTCTGTTCAGCGTCGCCGGCGCGCTCACGGCGAGCGAAGCGGGACTTGGGCCCCTGCCCGCGACGCTCCTCGGCCTGCTCACCGGGGTCGGCGGCGGCGTGATCCGCGACGTTCTGGTCGGCCGCGTCCCGACCATCCTGCGCAAGGGCGAGCTCTATGCGGTGCCGGCAACCACCGGCGCGGCGATCACGGGCGTCACGAGATATCGCCAGTCGGCAAGCGCGGGTGGAGGGACTGACCCAAGGAGCACGTCGCGGATCCA
>DATFFJ010000068.1:0-3089 GCA_035250065.1 Aeromicrobium sp.
TGGATACAGACAACCAAGGGAGACAGTCACGTGAGTCGCGCGTACGGATACACCGACGACGGATCGGCCGTCGTCGAGAACGAAGCTGAAGTGCTCCGCACCATCGCCGGCCAACTCCTCGACGGCGGCACCCTCCGCGGCGTCGTCGCCTACCTCGACGAGAACCAGATCGCCACCGCCACAGGCAAGACCTGGCAGCCGATCACCATCAAGCGGGCCCTCACCAACCCGCGCATGGTCGGGAAGCGGAAGAAGGGCGAGAAACTCGTCGCCTCCGATGCGCCGGCCATCCTCGACGCCCGCACCTACAACCGGCTCGTCAAGTTGCTCCTCGACCCGGAGCGCGCCAAGTTCACCGGCGACCGCACCCGCGTCGCGCTCCTCGGCGGCGGCATCGCCCGCTGTGGTGTCTGCGGTTCCGCGCTGTACGCGAACAGCTCGGCGACCCGGTCCACGAACTACACCTGCGCCCTCCGGTCCGGTGGCTGCGGCAGGATCTCCGTCAAGGCCGAGGACCTGGAGGCAGACATCATCGAGCACGTCCTCGCCCGCCTGTCCGACAAGAAGTTCCGGCGCGCCCTCGCGAAGTCGGTCAACGCGCTGGCCTCCACCGAGGACGGCGAGCAGCAGCTCGTATCGCTTGAAGGGAAGCTGTCCGCGCTGGGGGAGGACTACGCCGAGGACCTCATCGACCGCGAAACCCTCCGATCGGGCACGGAGAAGATCCGGGCGAAGCAGGAGACGACCCGGCTGCAGATGGCGCGCCGCGCCGTACTCGAGGACCTACCTGAGCCCAGCGTGGAGGACGTCGTGCAGTGGTGGGAGGACGCGTCGAAGCGCCGACAGAAGGACGTGGTGTCGGTTCTCCTCGATCACGTGACCGTGAAGCCGACGGAGCGACGTGGACACCCGGGCATCGACCCGGACCGGCTCGACCGAGTCTGGAAGAACGCGTAGCGAGGGGCCCCGCCAACTGGTGGGGCCCTTCCTTTGTGGGTGCTCTAGTTCCGTTCCAACTTCCGTCCGGCCTTGCCGACGATCACCGCGATGACCAGTAGAATTACGCACAGACCGAATGCGATCCATACCCACATCTCGCGGGTGTCGATCGCCTCTCGACAGCCCCAGAAATTGCCTGCGCCCACGAGCTCCGTGAGCCGGGGGCTCGCTGGGCTTCCGCAGTTGGTGCCCCCAGCTTCCACACCGGCGAAGAGCAGGAACCCGAAAAGCAACAGGCTCGCGACCGCAAGGGCGGTCAGAACCTTCCGGATCGTCTCGTACGCGTGGGCCGCCGACGACGCCGGGGGACCCGGCTGTGTGGCCGACGTCCACTGCGCCCCATCGTGCCAGCGAACCACGCTCGGGTTACTCGGGTCGGGATACCAGCCCGCCGGCGGAGAAGGTGTCATAGCTGGTATCAAACCAGACAGCTTGGGGTCAGTGGAGCCAGTCGACCTTGACATATTTCGGATCGAACACGCGACCGCGCGGCGCCGACAGAATCGTCACGGTCATCAGTGCCCGGACGACGGTCCGTTGAGACGTGAGCGGCATGTCCAGCCACCGTCGCCGCGCGTGCGGTCCGAGCAGCTCGACGACGAGCGGGTTGACCACGAACTCCGACCGCCGGACGGCGTCCTTGATCTTCGGTCCGAGCTTCGCCTCGATACGCGTGAGGGCCGCAAGGGGCAGCTCACCTTCCGCATACTTGTCGGCAGCCTCGTCCAGCCTGGCCTGCAGGTCGCGAGCCTCCTCCAGCGCCGCCTTCGCGCCGGGGTCGGCCAGGTCCTCGGGGCCGCGTCGCTTCTCGCACCACGCGATCACGGCTTCACTGATCATTTCGTCGACGTGTGTGGTGCGCCGGCCGACGTGCCGCTTTGGGGACGAGCAGGTGTAGGAGTCGTAGCCGCCGTTCTTGATCCGCTCGACCCAAGCGCCGCAACCTTCGACGCCGCACTTCGCGATCCCGCTGAGTAGCCACTTCGGTTCGACGCCACGCTGGGTCCGCCGGGTGGGGTCCGCGAGCAGTGCTGCCAGCTTCTTATGGTCGTCCTCGCTGACGATCGGCTCCCAGGTGCCCTGCGTGATGACTCCGTGGTGGGAGCGGAGCCCGGCGTACGTGGGACGGGTGATCATCTTCAGGATCTTCTGCCCGGTCCAAGCCTTGGCGCCGCCCGGGGTGGGGATGGACCGTTCGTTGAGGTCCTGCGCCACAGACCATGGGGTCTCGCCGGCGAGTATGCGTCGGGCCGCGTCGCGGATCACTCCGGCCTCGGCTTCCTCGGGGACTCTCTTGGCGACCTTTCCCGTCTGCGGGTCGCGCACCGCGCGGTATCCGTACGGGATCTTGCCGTGAGGGAGTCCTTGGGCGGCGTTGGCCCGGAAGGAACGGAGGACGCGCTCTCGGGTCTTCTCCGCTTCGTTCTCGGACATTAATGCGTGGAGGCCGGTGGTGAATCTGCCGTCGCTGGTGTTGAGATCGTAGATGCTGCCGCCGTAGGACCACTTCACGCCGCGCTCGGCGCAGAAGTCCCGGAGCTCGGTGTACACGGCGAGGTCGCGGTTCGAGCGCGATGCCTCCCAGGTGACCAGGACCATTCCGGGCTCGAGCACGTCTCGTAGCCGCATATACTCGGGACGCTGTTTGCGTGAATGTCGGGACGCGCCACGGTCGTTGTCCACCAGGACGTCTACGACGGTGAGGCCTTCCCGCTCACAGTAGGCGCGGCATTCCTCTTCCTGCTCCGCGACCGATCGCCCGCCGGCGACGTCGTGTGAAACGCGGCAGTAGATGACGGCGCTCAGGTTTGCGCTGGTAGCGAGCCTCATGGAAACCACTTTATCACTGCGGGCTTGCGCGATTGACCCCGGTGACTTAACGTTTTGGGCAGTCATTACAAGTTGCTCACAGAAACGAGACCAGTCATGAAGCGTTACGCCTTCGTTGCCATCGCCGCATCCGCGCTCGCCGTCCTCGGCGGAGGTGTCGCGTCGGCCGACGTCCTCTCACAGTCCACCAGCGAAGAGCCCGCCCAGGTCTCCAGCCGCGAAGGCACCTCGGCTGACGCCGTCGACCACATGGCGAACAG
>DATFFJ010000069.1:0-3541 GCA_035250065.1 Aeromicrobium sp.
CATCTCCTGGCCGGTTCGCTGGTGGCGCGGGGCGAACATGTGTCCAAATGTCGAGAGCACCCGGTCGAAGGTCCCGTCGTCGAACGGGAGATGTTCGGCGTCTCCCTCCCGCCACTCGATCTCGAGTCCTTCCGCCTTCGCCTTGGCCCGGCCCGCCTCGAGCAGCTTGGCCGCAAGGTCGAGCCCAGTCACGCGAGCGCCGGCGCGGGCTGCGGGAAGGGCGGCATTCCCGGTGCCGCATGCGACGTCGAGCGCGCGCATCCCCGGTGTGATGCCGGCGCGCGCCACCACGAGCTCGCCCACTTCCGCGATGTACGGGGAGCACGCTTCGTAATCGCCGCCCTCCCAGGTGGCGCGCTGCCTGGTCTTGAACTCGTCGAGCTGAAGCAGAGACATGGGACACCTCCTGGTCCGATCGGCATTCGTGACATGAGTGCCGCGGGCCGCGGAGTTGTTACAGGAGGACGATCAGCGACGGGACCAGCCTCGGAAGGCATCGAGCAGCGCGGTCCGCGCCTCCGGCGAGAGCGATTCCTCGGGCAGCCGCCCGAGCGCGCGAATCGTCTGGCGGAACTGCTCGAGGTACGTGCGGCACGCCTCGCAGTCGGCGAGATGCGCCTCGAATCGCGTCCGATCGACCGGGGAGAGACGATCCTCGAGATAGTCACTGATGAGCTCGACGAGCTCCTGGCAGGGCATCTCGGGCGCAGCCTGATCGATCACGTCGTCTCCGTCGCGGCAAAGTACCGCTCGAGCGCATGGCGAACCCGCGACCGTGCCCGATGCAGCAGGACTCGTTGATGTGTGTCGGTCAGCGTGAGAATGTTACAGACCTCCGCGGACGGGAATCCCTCGACATCGCGCAAGACGAGAACTTCACGCTGTGCTGGGGGGAGTGCCTCGATGGCGTTGCGCATCACCTTGCGCGTCTCTTCGGCGAGCAGTTCTGCTTCCGGAGTGCGCCATTGTGTGGGCTCTGCGGCCCAATGGTGAGGCCACCGAGGATGGTTGGGTGGCAGAAACCGGGTCGGTTCTACCGCGGGCGCCGACTCAGGCGGCACCGGGACCGCACGTCGCTCTTTACGGGCCCGTGACCGCGCGCAGTTCACGACGATGCCGAGCACCCAGGTGCGAAGAGAGGAGCGGCGTTCGAACCGATCCAGCGAGCGCAACACCGTCAGCCAGGCGTCCTGCACGACCTCCTCGGCAATCGCGCGATTCTCGACGTGCGTGAGCGACAAGCGCAGCATCATGCCGCTCCACTTCTCGACGACCTCACGGAAGGCGCGGTCGTCCCCCTTCTGCAGCCCCATTACGAGCGCATCATCATCGCCATGACTGTGAGTCGGTCCAGAAGGTTTCGAAGAATGCACGCTCGTGCCGTCACCTCTGTTGGATTCTACCGACCTCGCCGAGCCGCTCCGATCACTGACGTCGCCGCAAGGAGAATCAAGGCCACCGCGTGCGCCGCATCGGCGAGTCTCGCTCACCATATGCTGTAACGCGTACCCGCTCAGATCGTCAACGGTGCACCCGACAGCGCAAGTGAAGCACCCGGTTGCCCTGAATCGCCACGTCAGGGTCCTCCAACAGGTGCTGCGCGCCAACCGACCCGAAGTAGCGCTTGCCGGACCCGAACACGACGGGTACGACGTCCATGCGCACCTCGTCGACCAGGCCTGCGGCCAGCACCTGGCCACCGACGTCGCCAGCGGCGACCTCGACGATGCGGTCACCCGCAAGTTCCTGCGCCTTGGCCACGGCTGCCTCGATGCCATCGACGAAGTGAAATGGCGCTTTGGGGTCCCAGCCCTCTGGCTGCGGCCGGCGCGTCACGACGACCACGTGGTCGATCCCGCTCGGCGGCTTCCCGTCCCAGCCGTCCGTTATGTCGAAGACGTGGCGGCCGGCGATCGTCACCCCAATCTGGTCCCAGTACGGCCGGACGTAGTCGTAGGACTTCTGCGACACCTTCAAGACGCCGCTCTCGTCCAACGGCACGTCACCACTCGACAACCAGTCGAACAGCGGTCCGGGCTGGTCGTTTTCGTCCGCGATGAAACCGTCTACCGACACGGAGGCGTACATGACGACTTTGCCCACGGGCGCTCCTCTCCTCGGGTGCCCCCAAGATAGCGCCTCGTGAGCTGTCGGTCTTGTAAGAAATCAATCGGCTGGCAGCGGCCAGCCGTCCAGCGTGTGGCCGGGATGTTCGCGCAGGAATCGCTGCCGGACTTCGACGTACCGGGTCGGCGAGAGCCCGGTGAACTCCCGGAACTCGTGGCCGAAGTGGGCCTGGTCGAAGTAGCCTGCGCCACTGGCGAGGTCGGCCCAGTCGATCGGTCCTGCGGGGTCAATCGAGAAGACGGTGGCGGTGAAGCGGTGGGTGCGGGCCAGCCGTTTCGGCGTGACACCGATGATCTCCTTGAACCGCTGCGCCAGATGGGTGCTGCTAACACCGGCTGCCTCGCTCAGGTCGCCGACGCGCGCCGCCCCGTTGGTCGCCGCGATGACGCTGCTCATATGACGGACCAATGCCAGTCCGGGTGTCTCGCTCAGCCGCCGCATCAGCTCCTCCTCGAGCAGCGTCAGCATCTTGTGCGGTGTGTCCGCCGTGGCCAGCCGGTCTCGCAGCTCAACAATGGCGCGCCGGCCCCAAACCTGCTCTACCGTCACCGGCCGGTCACACAGTTCGGCTGCGGGCATCGGCAGGAACGGCGCCAGCCCCCACGGCTTGAAGTGCACGCCGACGGATCGGGTCCGGAGTGGGTAGCCGAACTCCCACGCGCGGGTCGGTATGGTGACTACGCAGCCGTCGGCGTACTCGGCCGTCTCGATGTCGATGCCGGCACGGATGCGAAACGGCGACCCGAGGTTGACGATGAGCAGCGCCGCCGGCGCCGGCGGCAGTGTCAGCCGGGCGTACGGCGGCGCACCCTCCAGGTAGTAAAGGTCGTCGATCAGCCCGTCCAGCGGCGGTTGCGGCACTCTGGACACATATTCCACGCGTACAGTATCGCCGTAGGCAGATGAAAGATGGAACGCCTCTTCGCGACGCTCGGTATAGGATTTCGCGGTATGAGCATCCGTTCGTATTGCACCCGGATCTGCATAGCCGTCGTTGTGGTAGCCGCCGCAGTGGTGGCGCGTGCGATGACCTTGAGCGGCTTGGCCGCGCAAGGCACGGGTCCCGGCATCGTGACGCGGCAACTGTGGACGGTTCTGCCGGCCGCGTTCAACCGCCACGCTCCCGAGTCCGGCATGGGCTCCGTGTCACCTGACGGCCGCTATTTCTCCTTCATGGATGTGGCGACTGGCAACCTGATGCTGCATGATTTTCAGACCGGCGACAATCGCCAGCTCACGAGCACGGCGAAGCGGGAACCCAAGGAATACTCAGAGGATTCGGTCATCTCACGCGACGGCACGCAGGTCGCCTACGCATGGTTTGTCAATGACGGGTTCGAGGTGCGGGTCCTCGATTTGAACAGCACGAGCGCGCAGCCGCGAGTCTTGTTCTCAAACCATATTGCGGCGCCCT
>DATFFJ010000070.1:0-4339 GCA_035250065.1 Aeromicrobium sp.
CCGACTCTTCGGCGGTGATCGCACGGGCGTTGCCGGTCCCTGCGCCACAGACGTACCGAACGGCGAGCATTGACGACCGCTCGTCGTTGACGATGGCCGCCCTGGCGACGCGGTGGACAACGCCGCGGGTCATGAGCGGCACGGCAAGGCCGGTCCGGATCTGAGCATCCAGAACGGTGATCCGTCCGTGGTTGCCGGGGGCGACGTCCGTGCCGGTAGAGATCTGACGTGCGACGTGGCTCGCCCTGGTGTGGTCGGCGAAGTTCATGCTGCACGCCCCTTGCGCCGACGCTGGGAGTTGCTCCCCGCTGCGACCATGGCGTCAATCGCGGCCTCCGTCGTGAACCAGCGGCCCCCGACCTTGAAGCCCTCGAGCGCGCCCTTGCGTAGTTGGATGCGGATGAAGTCGGCGTTGAACCGGGGAAGCTTCTCGGCGGCCTGCTCGGGCGTCAGGTAGGCGCTCATGCCGCTTGACCATTGTTGTTGGAATCTGTAGACGCACGAGGCCTGAAAAGGACGTTGATGTGGACCCCGACCGCATCCGCAAGCTGCTGCGCGACCGGCGCGCTGACGAACGTCGATCGCCCGGTGCGCAGATGCCCGAGCCACTGGCGGCTTACGCCGATGACCTGCGCGAGTTCCGCTAGCGGCCAGCGTTCGCCGCGGGCTGGATGCTCCAACACGTGGCTGATGATTTCAGGGCTGATCACCTCATATGCGGCGGTGAACTGGTTGGCTGGCATGTGAGAGACGCTACACCTTGTTGTTGGAATTTGTCTACACCTTGCCCGGAGTTGTCCGCGTGTCGCGGTGAAGATTGTGCGGTGGTGTAGCGCTTGGGATAGGTTTCATCTGGCCCAAAGGGACTATTGGCAGGGAAAGGTGTAGCCCTCATCCTGCGGAGTGGGGTTGGGTTAACGCGAAGTAACGTGCGAAGGGTCGACAATGGAAACCAACAACGAGAAGCGTTTGCCGCGCCTCATCGCCGAATCTGGCATGTCGACACGGGACATCGCGCTTCGGGCTCAGCAGTTCGGCAAGAAGCTCTCGCACTCCAAGGTGCACGAGTGGGCGAGAGGTGTGGCGGTGAAGGCGCCGGATCGCGAGCAGATCGAGGCTCTGGCCGCAGGGCTGGGGATCGACCCTCAGACGGTCTGGTCAGCGGTCTCCAATGACTGGTACGGATGGGAACCCACGATGGGGGAGCCGTTCATGGAGTCTCGGTCGCCCAGCACGCGCTCCTTCCTGCGCTTCGCCGGCCTCGCGCTAGACCGCATCAGCGACGACGAGTTCACTGAGGACCTGACTAGGCAGATCCTGGCAAGGCTCGAGGCTCAACCGAACGGGTGATGTTGGATCGTCCGTTCGGGCAGAGGCGTGACCAGACAGGTCATTCTGTCGGTACTGCGTGGTTGCATGAGCAAAAGGTAAAAAGGGAATGGGAGGTGCGCCAACGTGGGGGATCGACCGCTGCTCGGGTGCGAACTGCTCATGCCGCCAGAAGAGGCGCGAGGAGTCCAAGAGTTGATCGAAAGGGCATCGGGGAGGCCATGCCCATGCAAGCAGGGGAGATTGTGCCCGCTGTTGCCGATGCCCCCGTCGTTACCACTACAGCGCGCAGCAGCAGCAGCTGCATCGACCATCACGCCTATCGTCTAACCAGGTGTATCGACACCTGGCCCTAGCGTCGGCGGGTGCCTAACCAGCCCGCGACACCAACGCGCTCGGTCCGCGTCCCGGATGACCTGTGGCAAGCAGTGAAGCGGGCCGCGGCCGACCAGGGTGAGACCGTCACCGACGTCATCGTGCGCGCTCTCATGCGGTACGTCAGGGACCATCCGTCAGGGCAGTGATCTCGCTGGCGGGACGTCCCAGTGACGTGTTCGCGAACGCCGCCGCCGCGGCCATGCCTGCCTCGCGTCGCAGGTCTGGCAGAAGGTGGCCGTACACCTTGCGGGTCGTGGCGTAGTCCTCGTGCCCGAGCCTGTCCTGGATGACCTCGAGCCGGATGCCCTGAGCGATCAGCCAGCTGGCGTGCGAGTGCCGGGCGTCATGGATGCGCGGCCTCGGTGAGAGCCCGGCCGCGTCGCAGGCTGGCACCCAGATGCGGGCGCGGAAGTTGCTGTGGCGCACGGGCTTGCCGCTGGGTGCGGTGAACAGGAACTCACTGCCCGGCCGGTCGAGTAGCGGCTTGACCGCGTCGAGAACCACGTCACCCAGCCAGACCGCGCGGCGGCCAGCCTTCGACTTCGGCGGGCCGAGACGCCTGCCCCCGGGCGCTGCCTTGTCGAGCTTCCAGGCGCGCATGACCCGGAGCACGCCCGTCTCGGGGTTGATGTCGTGGACCTGCAGCGCGGTCGCCTCGGAGAAGCGCAGGCCGGTGCCGAACAGCAGGACCACGAAGGGCTGCCATCGTTCGGGCACCTCGGCCAGCAGGCGGTCGAACTCCGCGTGCGTGAGGAACCGGATCTCGTCGACGTCCTCCTCGCCGGCGCGGGGGAGTCGCGTGCCGCGGGCCGGGTTACTGGCCAGGTAGCCCTCGCGCACGGCCGACTCGAGCACCGCGGACAGCACGGAGTGGGCGTTCTTGATCGTCTTCGGTGCGCTCTGGCCGTCCTGGGCGTTGACCCACTTGGCGACGTGCTGACGGTTGACCTGCGAGACGCGAAGGCGGCCGAGGATGGGGAGCCAGGATCGCTTGGCGACGGACAGGTAGTCGGCGCGGGTGCGGGGCTCGACTCCGGTGAGCTCGGCACAGTGGCGGTCGAGCATCTCGGCCAAGGTGGGCACGTAGCCCGCTGAGTTGATGTCGGCGACGTCGCGGTGCGCCACTGCAGCCTCTGCGCCGTCGTGCTTGACAGTCTCGGCGAAGGCGTGAGCCGCGGCGTAGGAGTCGAACGTCTCGGTCGACTGCTTCCCGCCGACCCGGACGCGGACGCGGTACGTGGTCTTGCGGGCACCCTCGTAGGTCTCGACCTTAGGCGCTGCGCGTCGGGGCATGGTCTCAGTATGTGCGAAAACATGTGCAACGAAAACCGCCGCAGGTCAGGACTAGTCACCTGACCTGCGGCGGAACCGGGGTGAACGACGGGACTTGAATTATGCAATCATGCCGCCTGATTCCGCGTTTCCGCAGGTCAGAGTAGGTGTCGGCACGCGCGCACAGGTGACTAGAGGCGGCGCTAGGTGGGGGTAGGTGCAAAAACGCACACACTAGTTAACTCGTGCCAGAGCATTGGGGCGCCGGGGCGTGCAACCATCGGGGTACCACAACGCCGAACGGGGACCAACCATGAACAAGACCGCAGCAGCACTCGTCACTATCGCCGCGACCTTCGCGCTCGCGGGGCCGAGCATTGCCGACGAGACGCCAGTCGCATGCCCCCCGGACGCCCCCGGCAACCTGTGCGTTGAGAACCCTCCCGCTGAGCAGTGCACCGAACTGAACAACTTCTGCCAGCAGCCCGACGCCGCCACGCTCCTCGAGCGCAACCGCGAGCTGCGGCACCAGGTCGAGGTGCTCGAGTATCAGGCCGCGCTGCTCAGGGCGAAGGTCGACCTCCAAAAGGTGCGTATCCGGCTGCTGCGCGCACGCCTGCAGGACGCCCGCGCCAACTGACGGCATGACAAAACCGCCCGCCCTCCGAAGAGAGCGGGCGGCTTGTTTGCGTCGGGAGTCGGTCAGCGCACGTCAACGCTCCCCAGCGAGAAGATGGGCACCTCGGGCGCGGCGCTAATCCTGCACAGGACGGTGCGCGGCCCAGCAGTCGTGAACGTGGTCGAGACGACGACGAGCAGTCGAGCCGTCCGAGTCCACGTCCCGTCGCCGTTGTCGACCGCCGCTGCTGACCAAGACGCAGCGGTCCAGGTGGTGCCGTCGAACGAGAAGTCCGGCGCGGTGATCCCGCTGAGGTCAACGTCGGC
Source organism: Aeromicrobium sp. (assembly GCA_035250065.1). Classification (GTDB taxonomy): domain Bacteria; phylum Actinomycetota; class Actinomycetes; order Propionibacteriales; family Nocardioidaceae; genus Aeromicrobium. Next base: position 3,925 of record DATFFJ010000070.1, read on the forward strand.
CGTGACGCTGCCAGCGACGTACTCGGTTGCGCCACGGTAGAGCACCTGTGGGTTGGGCACGCTGTCTCCTAGGTCGGTGGGTCAATGAGGGTTCCGCGCCAGCGTGGCTGGGCATCGATGGAGCCGGACCACGGCGAGGTGGTGAGACTTCCGGTTGCGACGGTGTTCACGCCGCTGACCGTCGTCACGACCGGTGCTGTGCCAGCCAGCGCAAGGGTGCCCGCTGCAGGCGTCACGTTGGCGGCAGCCGCGATGGTGGGCGCGGTGCCGACGAGCGCTAGGAGTCCTGCCGTGGCTTCGACGTTGGCCGCTGCTGCGATCTGTGGCGCAGTCGCGGAGATGGTGACCAGACCCGCGGGCGCTTGGACCTCGAGCGCGCTCCCGGAGCCGATGCTGGGCGCAGTGCCGACCAGGA
>DATFFJ010000071.1:0-5043 GCA_035250065.1 Aeromicrobium sp.
AGAGAACACATCGACCGTTTCCAAGTCGTCCCGATCGAAACGGTGCGGGTCGCTCGCGTACACGTTCAATGAGCCCAACCGCTCCTCAGTGGTTGCCAGAGCGACGCCAATGGCGCTGCGAATGCCTAGATCCGTGACGGCCGGCCCCCAGACGAGAAATCGTCGGTCCGAAGCTGTATCCCCCACCACATAACGGTCTGGGTTGCCGTCTTTCATCACGTCCAGGCACGGGCCTTCGTTGAACTGAATCTGCATGTCGTGCGCCTTGGTCACAGTGGGCGACGTTGGCGCGGCGGTCTCCAATTTGCCCTTGGCCCCGCGCAAGAGGATTCCCGCCTCAGTACCGGTCACCGCATTGCGGGCCCATTCCACCACCGTTTCCAGCGTCTGCGTCGTGTCGGCGCGACTCGCATGAAGAGCCTCAAGAAATTCCTCATGGTCGGCCATCCGCGTTCAACACCTCTTCCGATACCAGAGCCGTACCCGAATATCGGGTAACTACCCGCAGGGACCAAGGCCCCTCGCGCCTGCGAGGCCGGCCATGTTTGTGCTCGGGCTTGCCCAGAACCTGCCGCAGCGGCCTCCGGGGTGCTGGTTCGTCACCGGCCGAATAGGCCGCCCGCCCATGCCGCAGCGAGCAGGTAAAGCGCGACCACGAGGACGCCGTAGACCAATCTCCGGGAGATCCGGTGGCGGCCGACTTTGAACACACTGCCCGTGTCGCTCGGTTCAGGGACCAGATCGGCGAGCATGCCCCGGTGGGAGAGCTCGAGGCGGGGCCCCGCATCAGGATCACCGAGTTTGAGGACAGTCGGCACGTTGAGTGTGACCGTGTCGATGCGTTCCCCGCGGTGAAACGTCCCGTGTGAGGAGACGTTTCTGTACATCCAACCGTCAGCGGTCGGCTCGACATAGCCATGTGTCCGAGAACAGGCCGGGTCCGCGACCACCACGTCGTTGTCCGGCATACGGCCTATTGAAACGGTGGCGGAGTGTGGGAACACAGCCTGGGCCGTTCCCACCTGAACGATCAGGTTGGGACCAGTCGGTTCCGCCTCGTCGTCCGAATCGAGGTCTTCGATCGCGGGCGCAACCATGGTCTCGGCGTAGGCGGGGCTCATATCGGCAGGCGCGTCGTCGGCCGGCGGCACGGACACTGTGTCAAGCACCAAGCTTGTGCCCGAGTCCGGTGGTCCCAGGTGCACCGTCACCGGAGCGGAAATGCGTTGCTCGGTGATGCGCTGGCCATTGATGAAGGTGCCGTTGCGGCTCCCGAGATCGACGAGCGTCCACGTCGGACCTGTGCGCCGGAGTTCGGCATGGACGCGGGAGACCGAGTGACCCTGGACAACGATTCCGTCAGGGACATCGCGGCCGATCTGGACGACCGTCTCGTCGCGGAGCGTGACGGTGCGTCCTTCGACCTCGACGCGGAGTTCTTGCACGAACTCAGAGGACGTCTGGGTCCTCGCGGATGACCTCGCGTTCGACGACGCGGCGCGAGGTCGGGTCCGGCGGAGTCGCGGGCGGTTCAGCAACGTCGCGTTCGACCACCCGTTCCGTTGATGGACGTTCAACAACGCGGGGGCGCTCCACTTCGCGTTCGACAACACGCTCCCGAGGGCCGGATCGCGCGCCGGGAGCCAGCGGGCCGGCCGCACCGCCCATCATTCGAACGAGCGCGACCACAGCGATCACGACAAGCAAGATCACGAGGATTGAGACAACAGGATCCATGATCCGATTCCTTTCGAGTTGTCCATCGCATACCCGACGGCCCCCGCACTAACCGCAATTGGCGGACTCCCGTGGGCAGAAAGTGCCCTCGGAAGCCCGCCAAGTCACGACTACTCGTCGCTTTCGCGCGGAAGCAGCCCGTTGATTACACGGGCGGACCAGGGACGTCGCGTTCAACGACCGTCGTCCCACCGCGACGCCAGATCGTCAGCGAAAGAACGATCGCGACGATGGCAGCGACGACAAGAATCCAGCCCAGCGTGTAATCCTCGATGAACGGTAGGTCCACCTGGACCGTTCCAGTCAGCAGGATTAGTCCCAAGACCCCAAGAACTATTCCGGTTCCGATACCCATTGCTCGTCCCTTCGTCTTTGGACAGCGAGCGCACTCGCGTACACCCACTAAAGACATACCCCGAGAGCCGGGTCGCATGCGGCCCACGCGGGCGCTGGCACACTCGCTGGATGACGAATCTCGCCATCATGATCAAGCACCAGACCCGACCCGGAGCACGCAACGACGTCCGGCGCGTCTGGGAGCAGCACATGGCTCCGGCGGTCTCTGCCAACCCGGGCCACATCGCCTACTTCTATTGCTTCGACGAGGCGGACCCAGACGGCATCACTGCATTCCAGATCTATGACGAGGCTGCGTCGGCAGCGGCGTTTCTTGAGACCGACGCGTACCGTGCCTATCTCAGCGAGGTCGAGCCGCACCTGGAAGGTCCGCCGCAGGTCACCGCGCTGACACCGGTCTGGAGCAAGACCTGACGGCATGGTTTCGGCCTAAAGTACGACCCGTGAGCGTCCAATCCGTGATCCGCAAAACGCACCGCGTCGTGGCAGGCCTCTTTCTCCTCACGATCGTCCCGGCGGCCTACCTCTCCTTCACCGGCGATCCCAACGCGCCGCACCCGCTGGTCTACGCACCCTTGTTTCCGCTGTTGCTTCTCACCCTGACGGGGACCTATCAACTGGCGCTGCCGTGGACGCGTCGCCGACGCACACCGGCTAATCCGACCTAGCTCGTATGCAGGAACGTTCGGGTTCCAGCGCGATCACGAGCAGCCGGCAGCGCCCTGACGTGAAGGTCGTGTGGGCCATCGCTTTCGTGACTCTGGCCGGCGCTGTCGTCGGTGTCCTCGCCGGCCCCTTCCCAGACCTCGACGTCTACCGCTACGGGGGCCAGTCCGTCCTCGACCGGGTTTCGCCGTACGCCGCGGAGGACCCGGTCTACGGATACCCCTTCAGCTACCCGCCGTTCTCCGCGGCGGTCATGACAGCGCTGGCGTTGTTTCCCGGGTGGCTGGCGGAGGCGATGTGGACGGGCGCCTCCGCAGGATGTCTCGCCGCGACCGTCGCCTTGGTTCGCCACTCACTCGGACGTCCGGCATCCGGTGCCTGGGTCGTTGCCGTGTGTGCGGTCGCTCTGGCGCTGGAACCCATCTGGCAGAACTACGTCTTCGGCCAGATCAACCTGATCCTCATGCTGCTGATCCTGATCGATGTGCTCCGTCCCGATCGGCGATGGGCGGGAGTCGCATTGGGCATCGCGGCCGGCATCAAGCTCACTCCGCTGGTGTTCGTCGTGCTGCTCGTCCTCGTTGGACGCCGCGCAGCGGCGATACGGGCCGTGATCGCCTTTGCCGGAACCGTGGTCGTGGGCCTGATTGCCGTGCCCGACGCGAGGACTTACTGGGGCGAGCGCCTGTTCGACCCGACCCGCGTCGGGCCTCCCTCACTCGCCCACAATCAGTCGGTGTCCGGCGTGCTGACACGACTGCTCGACGGCCCACCGTCGACGCTGCTGTGGATGGCCGTGGCTGGGCCGGTCGCGATCGTCACCGTGCTCGTAGCTGCCGCGTGGTGGCGCAGAGGTGACCGCGTCCTGGGCGCTGGTCTCGGCGCTCTTGCGATGCTGCTTGCGTCCCCGGTCGCGTGGTCACACCACTGGGTCTGGGCAGTGCCGATTGGCTTGGCGCTCTGGGAACGCAGTCGAGCGGCTGCCGCGACGTGGTCCGCAGTGTTTGTCGCCCGGCCGATTCTCTGGCCGCCGTGGGCGGAGAAGCGGGAGTACGGCTGGCAGTGGTACGAGCACCTCTACGGGAACGGCTACGTGCTCGCGGCGATTGCGCTGGTGGTTTGGCTGGGGTGGGTGCTGCGGGCTCGCGGCTCAACCACCGGGTAGCCAACCGCCCTCGCCGTACGCGGTGAAGAACCGGTTCCTGAAGGCATCCATCCGCCACACCGGAGCGTCTGGCTTGGGGCGCAGGCCGGGCTGCCAACCCCAGTCGTCGATCCGTCGGATCACGTCTGGGTCCCGGGCGATGATCGTGACCGGCGCATCCCGGTTCGCACCGACTCCTCCGACGAAGGCGTGCGGTTGATGGTCACCGGCCACGATCAAGACCCGGTCGCGATCGGGATACGTCGTGAGGAACGAAAGGATCGCGCGCCAGGTGTACTCGACTGACTCCCCGTACAGACGAGCAGCGGTCTTCGGGTCCCGCCGGCCGTCGACCGACGATCCTCGCTCGGCCATCGGAGTGAACACCGAGCCGTCGCCGACGTCCTTCCAGTCGATGAGATCGGGGAGCTTGCCCCAGCGGTAGTGGCTTGAGACCAGATCCAGCTCAGCGAAGACGGGACGGCGATCCTTCTTGGCCAACTCCCTGCGTCGGAGGTGCTCCAGCGTGTACTGGTCCGGCATCGACGCGTACCCGAACTTCGGCCCCTTGTAGCCGACGTTGCGCGAGTCATAGAGCTCGTCGAAGCCGTAATACGCCACACCTTCCGGCCAGTCCAGCGTGTTCGCCGGGACGACGAAGACCGTGCGCCAGCCGGCCTTCTCGAACGCGCCGGTGAGAGACAGACGCCGGCTCCCCAGCAACTGGCTGTACCGCTGCTCGGTGTCGATCCAGACTCCTGATTGAAGTGTGCCGTGGGCGAGCCAGCTGCCCGCTCCCACGACGGGCGACGTGAGGAAGGCACTGCGCGTCGAGTACCCGGCGTCCTTGAGCTGGCGGTCCCCCTGTGCGAGGACGTCGAGGACGCCCGGCGAGATCGGGCCTTCCAGCGAGGTCCTGCCGTAGCTTTCGAACCAGATCAACAGGACATCCTTGCCACGCAGGGAGCCGACCAACTGCTCGCCCGACCTCCCGGCAAACGCATCGGTCAGCAGGACGTCACCGAAGTCGACACGCTCGCGCTCGTCGGCACGGACCTGTTCCACCGTGTCGTGAACCAGCTCCACGGAGCTTGCGGCGGCCACCTGTCCCGCCGATCCTCCGATCACGGCCGCGATCG
>DATFFJ010000072.1:0-11501 GCA_035250065.1 Aeromicrobium sp.
GTCTGCTGGCAGCGTCACCGGTGTGGCGCGGGTCATCCTCGATCCGGTCGGTGCCCAGCTGGAACCCGGGGAAATCCTCGTGTGTCCGTCGACGGACCCGGGATGGACTCCACTGTTCCTCACCGCCGGCGGGCTGGTCATGGAGATGGGCGGCGCCAACTCGCACGGCGCAGTGGTGGCCCGCGAATACGGGATCCCGGCCGTGGTCGGCGTACCAGGGGCCGTGGAGGCGATCCAGTCGGGCACCGTGATCACGGTGGACGGAACCTCAGGCACCGTCCGACCGGACCCCCCTGTCGGGCATGCGGAGGACGTCTGACAAGAATGGCTCCATGCATCTCGACCACATCACTTTCGCGGCCGGCCCGGATGGGCTCGTCACCACCACGGCCGCACTGGGCGAGGCATTGGGAGCGGAGTTCATCGACGGTGGAATCCACCCGCGATTCGGGACCACGAACCGCATTCTCCCGCTGAAGAACTTCCAGTACCTCGAAGTCGTTGAGGCGCTCGATCACCCGGCGGCCGAGAAGGCGGCGTTCGGCCAGGCGGTGCGCACCCGCAGCGAATCCGGTGGCGGTTGGCTCCATTGGTGCATCTCGGTTGACGATCTCGCCGAAGTCGAACGGCGCATCGGACGTCATGCGGTCCCGGGCAACCGGCACCGCCCGGACGGCTTCAACCTCGAATGGATGCAGATCGGCACGAGCAGCGCGAGCACGGACCCGCAACTCCCCTACGTCACCAAGTGGCTGATCGACCCCTCGGAACACCCCTCGCAGGCCGGACACTCCGAGATCGAGTTGGTCGGCCTCGAGATGGCTGGCGATCCGCAGCGGGTCGCCGACTGGCTCGGCGAGGGCGCCGTCAATGCGCTGGAGACGATTGCCGTCTCCTGGACCGCGCCGAACGGCATGCCCGGCATCTCGGCCGCGACCTTCCGAACGCCGAAGGGCGACGTCCGCATCTGAGCTGAAGCGTCGGACCCGACCTCTAGCGTCGCCGCCATGGCGACGAAGAACGCAACGAAGCCCAGTTACTCCTGCTCGGAGTGCGGCTGGACAACCTCCAAGTGGGCGGGTCGCTGCGGCGAGTGCCAAGCGTGGGGCACCGTCGACGAAGCGCGGCCCCTGCGTGCCGTTGGACGCACCGTCGCCGTGGCTCCGGCCACCGCCGCTCTGCCGATCACCGACGTGCAGATGGAGGCAGCGCACTCCGTCTCGACCGGCATCGGCGAACTCGATCGCGTCCTGGGCAGCGGTGCCGTGCCGGGCGGCGTGATCCTGCTGGCCGGGGAGCCCGGCGTCGGCAAGTCCACCCTCCTGCTGGCCATGGCCCATCGTTGGGCGAAGGCCGGCCGATCCGTCCTCTATGTCTCCGGCGAGGAATCGGCTGCGCAAGTACGGATGCGGGCCGAACGCACCGGCGCGCTGAATCCCAACCTCTATCTCGCTGCTGACACTGATCTCGGCTCCATCCTCGGCACGATCGAGTCGCTCACGCCGTCGCTGTTGGTCATCGACTCCGTCCAGACCATCGGCTCCTCCGATGTCGATGGCGTACCGGGCGGGGTCACCCAGGTCCGCGAGGTCGCGACCGCGATCATCGCTCGGGCCAAAGCACTCAACCTGGCCACCGTCATGGTTGGCCATGTCACCAAGGACGGGTCAGTCGCCGGACCCCGCGTCTTGGAGCACCTCGTCGACACCGTCCTCCAGTTCGAGGGCGACCCGTCCTCACGATTCCGGCTATTGCGCGCCGTCAAGAACCGATTCGGGCCGGTTGACGAGATCGGCTGTTTCGACCTGGTCGACGATGGGCTGGCTGAGGTGCCTGACCCCACTGGGCTCTTCGTGTCTCACCACGCCCAACCCGTTCCGGGAACGTGTCTCACGGTGGCGATGGAAGGCCGGCGCCCGCTGCTGGCTGAGGTTCAGGCACTCGCCGTCCCCACGACCAACCCGTCGCCCCGACGGACGGCAAGCGGGCTCGACGGCGCGCGCGTGGCGATGGGGCTGGCCGTTCTCGACCGACACTGTGGCGTCGCGTTTGCGGGCCACGACCTGTACGCCGCCACCGTCGGCGGCGCTCGACTGGTCGAGCCGGCCATCGACCTGGCGATCGTCCTTGCGGCTGCGTCAAGTGCGGCAGGCACGGCCACACCTGCTGGCCTGGTGGCGATCGGCGAGGTCGGCCTGGCAGGCGAGGTCCGTCCCGTGCGTCATCTCACCGAGCGACTCCGCGAGGCTGCTCGCCTCGGCATCGAGCACGCGATCATTCCGGCTGGGCCGTATGACCTCGAGGCACTACGCGCCGACCTGACCGTCTATCCGGTCGGCAGTGTGTTCGCCGCCATCACGACGTTAGCCAGCCGGGCTGGGTGAGGGGGTCGGCCTCACCGGGGTGGGTGTCGGCTTCACCGGCGTCACGGTTGCCCCCGGCGAGGGTGTGGGAGGCGGCGGCGGAGGCGGCGGCTCGACAAGCTCGAAGTCGGCACGACCAGGCTCGCCGCCCAGCGTCCCCACCCGCAGGGTGTAATCGCCGGGCTCGAGCCAGTCCTCGTCCGGCGCGCAGGCATCACCGGATTCGCGAGGAGCCCACGGCATGCGGATGGTGGTTGCCCATCCCGGCACGAGCTGAACCGGCCGGGAGACGATCGCCGTTTCGCAGATGGACGAGTCCCACACGGTGTCGTCGTCATGCGTGACAACGGCAAGCGGGTCGAGCGCCTTCGGGGTGAACGAACACGGCTGGTTGGCCGTGGTCGTGATGGCGACGTCGATGAAGACCGGTCGGCGCGCGTACTGCGGACTGCCGACGGACGGCGCGATCGTGACGTCACGGGTCGCACACGCCGCCGTGCCACCAGCGAGCGTGACCCGCGTGGTGATGCCGGGCGGCGGCGTACTCGGTTTCGGCGTCGTCGGTGTCGCCGTGGGCGGGAGGGCGGTGACGGTCGCCGTGCTCGTCGGGTTCGCGTCATCGTCGGTGATCCGCGGCCAGACCTGAACGATGATCCAGGCGATGAGAATGACGCCTGCAAGGAGGAGCAGCCAACGCCGGACGTACACCGAGCGGTCGTGCGGTCTGCTCACAACGCCACGCTAACCGGCCGCGCCTGCCGTGCGACGATAGACGCGCCATGAGTGTGCACACGGACGTTTTGGCGTGGTTTGACGACGTCGCTCGAGACCTCCCGTGGCGCACCGACCCGCAGCCGTGGCGGGTCATGGTGTCGGAGTTCATGCTCCAGCAGACGCCGGTGGCTCGCGTCCTGCCGGTGTTCGACTCATGGATGGACCGATGGCCGACGCCGGGCTCGCTGGCTGCCGACGCGCCCGGCGAAGCCGTCCGCGCGTGGGGAAGGCTCGGCTACCCGCGGCGAGCCCTGCGACTCCACGCGTCGGCGACGGCGATCGTCGAGCGCCACGACGGTCAGGTTCCGTCCGACATCGAGCACCTCCGCGCGCTTCCGGGCGTCGGCGACTACACCGCTGCGGCCATCGCCTCGTTCGCGTTCGGCCAGCGGCATGTCGTACTCGACACCAACGTCCGGCGCCTGTTCGCGCGGATGGTGCAAGGCGCGGAGTTCCCGGCGGACTCCGTCACCGTCACCGAACGGCAGATGGCGGCCGACCTGCTCCCCGGGCACGACGCGCACCGCTGGGCTGCCGCCACGATGGAACTCGGCGCCGTCGTCTGCACCGCGAAGTCACCACGCTGCGGCGCCTGCCCGATCGAGGAGCACTGCGCGTGGAACGCGGCCGGACGGCCGGCCCATGCCGGCCCGCCTCGGCGCGGTCAGGCCTACGCCGGGACGGACCGACAGGTGCGCGGACGCCTGCTGGACGTCCTGCGGGCGTCGGATTCACCGGTCGCCAAGCCAGCGCTCGACGCCGTCTGGGACGACCCTGACCAGCGCGAACGCTGTCTCGCGTCACTCCTCGCCGACGGCCTCGTGCACGTGGTCGACGACCGCTACAGCCTTTAGTCGGCTCCGGTTCCGGCCTCGACCGCCGGCGGCAAGCCTGCCTCCGGAAGCTCGAGGTCGGCCTTGGGCGTGCCCTTGAACGTGAACGTCGCCTCGGGGCCCTCGCCCTCGACGTCGACGAGCACGATCTGGCCAGGACGCAGCTCGCCGTAGAGCATCTTCTCGGCGAGCGAGTCCTCGATCTCGCGCTGGACGGTCCGACGGAGTGGTCGGGCACCCAGGACCGGATCGAATCCCCGGGCCGCGAGCAGGTCCTTGGCGGCCTGGGTCAGCTCGAGGGCCATGTCCTTGTCCTTGAGCCGCTCCTCCACCGAGGCGATCATCAGGTCGACCAGCTGGATGATCTTGTCCTGGGACAAGGGCGGGAACACGACGATCTCGTCGACACGGTTGAGGAACTCCGGCCGGAAGTGCTGTTTGAGCTCTTCAGAGACCTTGGCCTTCATCTTGTCGTACGACCCGGCGACGTCGTCGGTGCGCGAGAACCCGAGGTTGACGCCCTTGGAGATGTCGCGGGTGCCGAGGTTCGTCGTCATGATGATGACGGTGTTCTTGAAGTCGATCACCCGGCCTTGGCTGTCAGTCAGCCGGCCTTCCTCCAGGATCTGCAACAGCGAGTTGAAGATGTCGGGGTGGGCCTTCTCGACCTCGTCGAACAGCACGACGCTGAACGGCTTGCGGCGCACCTTCTCGGTGAGCTGGCCGCCCTCCTCGTAGCCGACGTAGCCCGGAGGCGAGCCGAACAACCGCGACACGGTGTGCTTCTCGCCGTACTCGCTCATGTCGAGCTGGATGAGCGCGTCATCATCGCCGAACAGGAAGTTGGCCAAGGCCTTGCTCAGCCACGTCTTACCCACACCGGACGGACCGGCGAAGATGAACGACCCACCGGGCCGGCGCGGGTCCTTGAGTCCGGCCCGCGTGCGCCGGATGGCGCGGGAGAGCGCCTTGATGGCTTCGTCTTGGCCGATGACTCGCTTGTGGAGCTCCTCCTCCATGGTGAGCAGGCGGCTGGACTCCTCCTCGGTCAGCTTGACGATCGGGATACCGGTCGCCTTGGCCAGAACCTCGGCGATGAGGTCTTCGTCGACGATGGCGACGACGTCCATGTCGCCGGCCTTCCATTGCCGCTCACGCTCGGACTTGGCCTGGATGAGCTTCTTCTCCTCGTCGCGCAGCGAGGCAGCGGCCTCGAAGTCCTGCGCGTCGATGGCGCCCTCCTTGCGGCGACGAACGTCGGAGATCTTCTCGTCGAACTCGCGCAGGTCCGGCGGCGCCGTCATGCGCTTGATGCGCAGACGGGAGCCGGCCTCGTCGATCAGGTCGATGGCCTTGTCCGGCAGGAAGCGATCGGAGATGTAGCGATCGGCCAGTGTCGCGGCGGCGACGAGTGCTTCGTCGGTGATGGTGACACGGTGGTGTGCTTCGTACCGGTCACGCAAGCCCTTGAGCATCTCGATGGTGTGCGCGATCGACGGCTCGGCGACCTGGATCGGCTGGAACCGGCGCTCGAGGGCGGCGTCCTTCTCGAAGTGCTTTCGGTACTCGTCCAGTGTGGTGGCGCCGACGGTCTGCAGCTCGCCGCGCGCCAGCATCGGCTTGAGGATGCTGGCGGCGTCGATCGCGCCCTCGGCCGCACCGGCACCGACGAGGGTGTGGATCTCGTCGATGAACAGCACGATGTCGCCGCGGGTGCGGATCTCCTTGAGCACCTTCTTCAGGCGCTCTTCGAAATCGCCGCGGTAGCGCGATCCGGCGACGAGCGCTCCGAGGTCGAGCGTGTAGATCTGCTTGTCCTTGAGCGTCTCGGGGACATCGCCCTTGACGATGTCCTGCGCCAGACCCTCGACGACGGTGGTCTTGCCGACGCCGGGCTCGCCGATCAGGACGGGGTTGTTCTTGGTCCGACGGCTGAGCACCTGCATGACCCGCTCGATCTCGTTCTCACGACCGATGACCGGGTCGAGCTTGCCCTCGCGGGCGGCCTGCGTCAGGTTGCGGCCGAACTGGTCGAGCACGGCCGACGAGCTCGGGGCCGACTCGCTGGCGGTGCCAACGGCTTCGGCCTCCTTGCCCTGGAACCCGCTGACCAGCTGGATGACCTGCTGGCGGACACGGTTGAGGTCAGCGCCCAGCTTGACCAGAACTTGAGCGGCGACGCCCTCTCCCTCGCGGATCAGGCCGAGCAGGATGTGCTCGGTGCCGATGTAGTTGTGGCCCAGCTGGAGTGCTTCGCGCAGACTGAGCTCGAGGACCTTCTTGGCCCGCGGCGTGAACGGGATGTGGCCGCTGGGGGCCTGCTGGCCTTGGCCGATGATGTCCTCAACCTGGCCACGCACGGCTTCGAGGGAGATGTCGAGGCTCTCCAACGCCTTGGCAGCAACGCCTTCGCCCTCGTGGATGAGGCCGAGCAGGATGTGTTCCGTGCCGATGTAGTTGTGGCTGAGCATCCGCGCTTCCTCTTGCGCGAGCACCACAACGCGCCGAGCGCGATCGGTAAACCTCTCGAACATGAAACACCCCTCGACTGTGTGCTGACTTCCAAGTCTAAAGGTGACCGAAAGTCCCGCGTTACTTCTCATCCAACTCCGGTCGGGACGCCGGTGTTCCGCTGTTCGCTCACGGCGAAGCGGCTAGAACTCCTCGCGGCGCGCGAGCGGGAACAAGATGGCCTCGCGGATACCGATGCCCTGCAGCAGCATCACCAGCCGGTCGACCCCGAGGCCCATGCCACCGGCCGGCGGCATGCCGAACTCGAGGGCCCTCAGGAAGTCCTCGTCGACGTCCATCGCCTCCATGTCGCCGGCCGCGGCCAGTCGAGCCTGCTCCTCCAGCCGTTCGCGCTGGACGACGGGGTCGTTGAGCTCGGAGTACGCCGGCGCCAACTCGACACCGTTGATGATGAGGTCCCACGCCTCAACGAGGCCGGGGGTCGTGCGGTGCCGCTTCGCCAGCGGGCGGACCGACTCGGGGTAGTCGCGCACGAAGGTCGGCTGGATGAGCGTGTGTTCGACGAGCTTTTCGAACAGCTCCAGCGCGATCGCACCGGCATCCCAATGCGGCTCGAGTGCCACATCGCGAGCTGCCGCCAAGGTGCGCAACTCCTCGCTCGACGTCGCTACGTCGACCGGGGCGTCGACGGCCTCGCTGACCAATTCATGCAGCGTGGCATGGCGCCACGGCGCCAGCAGATCAATGGTGGAGCCGTCCCGTCCGGGGACGTTGGTCTTGCCGACGGCGCGGGCTGCGTCGACGACGAGTTCGCGGGTCAGTTCGGCCATGGTGTCGTACGACCCGTAGGCCTCGTAGGCCTCCAGCATCATGAACTCGGGGTTGTGCGAGTTGTCGACACCCTCGTTGCGGAACGTCTTGCCGAGCTCGTACACCCGGTCGATGCCGCCGACGAGCGCGCGCTTGAGATGCAGTTCGAGGGCGATCCGCAGGAGGGCGTCCTCGTCGAATGCGTTGACCTGTGTGTGGAACGGACGGGCAGCAGCGCCGCCGTTGGTGTGCTGGAGGACAGGCGTCTCGACCTCGACATAACCGCGGGCGTCCAGCGTCGCCCGCAGGGACGCGAGGACGGCCGCCTTCGCCCGGACGTTGTCGCGCGCTTCGGGTCGGACGATCAGGTCCACGTAGCGCATGCGCGCCCGGGTCTCCTCCGACAGCGGCTTGTGCTCGACCGGCAAGGGCCGCAGGGTCTTCGCCGCGAGCTGCCAGGAGGTGGCCTGCACACTCAGTTCACCGCGACGGGATGTGATGACCTCACCGGTGACCGCCAGGTGGTCGCCGATGTCGACGGCATGCTTGAACGCGGCCAGCCGCTCATCGCCGATCAGGTCCAGTGACAGCATCGCCTGGAGTTCGGTGCCGTCACCTTCACGGAGTCGGACGAAGCAGAGCTTGCCGGTGTTGCGCAGGAAGATCACCCGGCCCGCCACCGAGACGACGTCACCTGAGTGCACGTCGGGTCCAAGGGCCTCAGCGTCGTACGCGCCGACGATCTCGCGCAATGTGTGCGTGCGTTCGACCGTGACCGGGTAGGGATCCTCGCCAGCGGCAATCAGCTCGTCACGCTTCTCACGGCGGACGCGCACCTGCTCGGGCAGGTCGTGGTCGTCCTCGGATTGGCGCTCGTCGGTCACGGGTATGAAGCCTAGTGGGCCGGGATTTGCCTCGACGTATGGTTGGGAACCCAGTGAGCGATCGTCGGGGGGACGGATCAAACATGGAGAAGATCGACGCGTTGCCAGAACGCACGCGCCTGTTCCACATCGGCATCCCCAAGTCCGGGACGACGGCTCTGCAGATGGCCGCCAGCGCCGGGCGCGACGAGCTCTTCCGGCAGGGCGTCCTCTATCCAGGCGTCGGAATCAGTCAACGCTCCGCCGTCTTGTCGTTCATGGGGCGGCGCTGGGGATGGGATGACGACGGCGTCCCGGGGACCGAGCACTGGGACCGGGTCATGGCGGAGATCGAGGCGGACACGACCCGGCGGGTCTTGTTCGGGCACGAGTTCGCTTCCGAAGCCAAGAGGAAGAAGGCCACCGAGTTCGTCGAGGCGATTGGCGAGCGATGTCACATCCTCGTCACGCTGCGCAGCATCGGCGCGATCCTGCCGTCGGCCTGGCAGCAGTACGTCAAGGCCGGCGTGACGCTCTCCTTCGACGACTGGCTCAAGGCAGTCATCGGCGATCCGCCCGATCGGACCGTGACGAAGCGCTTCCACGTGCGTAACGACCAGGGAGCGGTTGTCCGACGCTGGGCCAAAGCCGCCGGAGCTGACCGCGTCACGGTCGTCGTTGCGGATGCCCGGCGTCCGCGCTTCCTGCTGGACAGCGTCGAGCAGCTTCTCGCGCTGGCCCCCGGCACGCTGGCCGATCAGGAGACCACGGGTTACTCCGCGAACCGCGGCATGACGATGCCGGAGGCCGAGTTGTTTCGTGCCGTCAACGAGCGTATCGACGGACACGATGTGGGTTGGGACGACTACGAGCGCATCATGCGCGAGGGGGCCCAGCGCCGCGTCCTCGAACAGGAGGCCGCCAGCGGCGAGCGGCCGGCACTTCCGCTCTGGGCCGCACAGCGCGCCCAGGACCTTGGTAAGCACTACGCGGAACAGATTGCCGCGACCGGCGTGCAGGTGATCGGGGAGCTCGGCCAGCTCGCCGAGCCGGTCCCGACCCGCGGGGCCGACGACTCGGTCGAGACGGTGCCCATCGACCTCGCCGCCGAGGCGCTGGCCGGCGCACTGTCCGCGAGCACGTGGCGTGGCCCGGACTTCGACAGGCAGGACGAGGCATCAGCCACTCGCGAGGCAGCGTTGCGGCGTGCGTACGTCAAGCGTCGTGCTCGCCAGTACACGCTGCGCGACTTCGTCACCTTTGCCGTCGAGTTCGTGCGGGCCCAGTGGCAGCGGGTCAGGCGTGGTTCCGCTCGTGAACCAGCCGCAGACCTTCCAGCGTCAGGAACGGATCGCGGTCGGTGATCGTCTCGCAGGCATCGATGACGGCCTCGGGGTACGAGCCGGTCACGATGACCGTCACGTCGTCCGCCTCGACTCCCATGCTGTCGATGATCCGGCGGACAATACCGTCGACGCCGCCGGCAAATCCGAACACGACGCCAGACTGAATCGCCTCCACGGTGCCCTTGCCGATGACGCCGCGCGGCTTCGCCAGCTCGACGCTGCGGAGTTGCGCACCGCGCTTGGACAGCGCCTCGAGTGAGAGTTCCACACCGGGCGCAATGGCCCCGCCGATGTACGCGCCGTCCTCATCGACGACGTCGAAGATCGTCGCGGTGCCGTTCATGTCGACCACGACGGCCGGGCCGCCATACAGCTCGGCAGCCGCGAGCGCGTTCACGATGCGGTCCGCACCCACCTCGCGCGGATTGTCGGTGTGAATCGGGACGCCCGTCTTCACGCCGGGGCCGACGATCGAGACCGGGGCCTGCGCGTAGTACCGGTCGATCATGGCGCGGATCTCGACGAGGATGGCCGGCACCGTGCAGGCGACGGCCACGGCCTCGACCTCGGCCAGAGTTGTGCGCGTGATGAGGCCTTGGAGCACGAGGTACCACTCGTCCGACGTGCGGTGCTCGTCGGACTTCACCCGCCAGTGCGCCGTGAGCTTGTCACCTTCGAAGATGCCGAAGGTGGTGTGGCTGTTGCTGATGTCCAGCGCGAGCAGGCTCATGTCGCGTTCGTAGACTCGTACGTCGCGTCGCCCCGAAGCAGGCCTTGGCTTGGAAGTGCCTCGGCCGGGTCGTGGCCGGTGCCGATGACCCGGTTCTCCGAGTCCACGAACACCACGTGTGGCTGGTACTCGCGGGCTTCAGCGTCCTCCATCTGCGCGTAGGCGATCAGGATGACTCGGTCGCCCGGGTGCACCAGGCGAGCGGCGGCACCGTTGATGCCGATGACTCCGGAGCCGCGTTCGCCCGAGATCGTGTAGGTCTCGAGCCGGGCACCGTTGTCGATGTCGACGATGTGCACCAGCTCGCCGGGCAGGAGGTTGGCTACGTCGAGCAGGTCTTGGTCAACGGTCACCGAGCCGACGTAATGCAAGTCCGCCTGCGTCACGGTGGCGCGATGGATCTTCGACTTCATCATCGTGCGGAGCATGGCTAGTTCCCTTCCGGTGGAAGCGTGAGGTGGATGTTGTCGAGCAGCCGCGGCTTGCCCACGCGGGCGGCGATGAGCAGGCGGGCGTCGCCTGGCGTGGGCTCGCCCAGGTCGGCGCTTCGGAGTTCGAGGTAGTCGAGGTCAACGCCCGAAGCCTGGTCGATCACGGCATGCGCGGAAGCCAGGACAGCGTCGGCTCCGCCAGCGGACGCGGCGGCGCCGGCCCGCAGCGCGGCGTAGAGCGCCGGCGCCTGCTGGCGTTGTTCGGGCGTGAGGTAGACGTTGCGCGAGCTCATGGCCAGGCCGTCGGCGTCACGAACCGTGGGACAGCCCTGGACATCGATGCCGAGGCACAGCGCATCATTCATCTGTCGGATGAGGACGAGCTGCTGGTAGTCCTTCTCGCCGAACACCGCGACATCTGGCCGGACAAGTCCGAACAGCTTGCTGACCACGGTCAGGACACCGCGAAAGTGCGTGGGACGAGACGCGCCCTCGAGGATGGTGCCGAGCGGACCGGGGTCGACCGTGATCTCGCTCTGGACCGGCCCCAGCGGTGGGGGCACCTCCCTGCTCGGAGCGGAGCGGAGAGCTTGGGGGAACATGGTTTGGACGGTCGGGGCGAAGACGACGTCGACGCCGGCTTCGGCGCAGCGCTCCAGGTCGGCCTCGAATGTGCGCGGGTAGTCCTCAAAATCCTCGCCCGGGGCGAACTGCGTCGGATTCACGAAGATGGACGCGACGAGAGTCTGACCGAGGGGCCGGGCGTGCTTCATCAACTGGATGTGTCCGTCGTGCAGGGCGCCCATGGTCGGGACAAGGGAGATCCCACCGCCGAGCTCCCGGAGCTCGGCCGGCGTGCGAACCACCGTGGGCGCAGAC
>DATFFJ010000073.1:0-3223 GCA_035250065.1 Aeromicrobium sp.
CGATGGGCCGGAAGTCGCGGCTGTTCTCCCCGATCCGCTCGGTCGGGTAGCTCGCGTTGTCGACGATGATCTCCTGCGCGGTGAGGACGATGCGCACCGCGTGCTTGTACGACTCGATGTCGAACTCGCCATCGGCCTTGACGAACTTCATGAGGTTCAGCGAGGCGAGGTTGCAGGCCGAGTCGTCGAGGTACATGTACTCGGAGCACGGGTTGCTGGCGTTGATCGGCGCGGTGTTCGCGCTGGTGTGCCAGCGGTTGATGTTGTCGTGGTACTGGATCCCCGGATCGCCGCAGACCCAGGCCGCCTCCGCCATCTTGTTCATGAGGACGCGGGCCTTCAGAGTCGCCACGGGCTCGCCGGTGGTGATGGCGCGCGTGGTCCAGTCACCATCGGTCTCGACCGCCTGCATGAACCCATCGGTCACGCGCACGGAGTTGTTGCTGTTCTGGAAGAAGACCGATGCGTACGCCTCGCCGCCGTTGAAGTTGCCGTCATAGCCGGCGTCGATGAGCGCCCAGGCCTTCTTCTCCTCCAGCAGCTTGGAGTCGATGAACTCCTCGACGTCGGGATGGTCGGCGTTGAGGATCACCATCTTCGCCGCGCGGCGGGTCTTGCCGCCGGACTTGATGACGCCCGCGAAGGCGTCGAAGCCCTTCATGAAGCTGACCGGGCCCGATGCCTCACCGCCGCCCGCCAGCGTCTCCTTGCTGCTCCGGATGGGGCTCAGGTTCGTGCCGGTGCCCGAGCCGAACTTGAAGAGCATCCCCTCGGTCTTGGCCAGGGTCAGGATCGACTCCATAGTGTCGTCGACCGAGTTGATGAAGCAGGCCGAGCACTGCGGATGGTCGTCGATGCCCACGTTGAACCAGACGGGTGAGTTGAAGGCGGCGCGCTGCTTCAGCAGGATGTCGGTCAGCTCGGCGTTGAAGGCGTCGCGGTCCGCATCGGTCGCGAAGTAGCCGTCCTTGTCGCCCCAGCCGGTGATCGTGTTGGCGACGCGGTCGATCATCTGCTTGACGCTGCGCTCGCGCTCCGGCGTGCCGAGGTGGCCGCGGAAGTACTTCGACGCAACGACGTTGGTGGCGAGGGCTGACCAGGCCTTGGGGATCTCGAGATCCTTCTGCTCGAAGACGACCTTGCCGTGCTCGTTGGTGATCGCGGCCTCGCGCAGCTCCCACTCGACAGTGTCATACGGATGCACCCCTTCGCGGGTGAAGCGGCGCTCGATGTCGAGCCCCTTCCAGGTGCGCTCCCGGCCCTCCTTCAGCTGCGCGTATCCGGTGCGCTTCCTGCCGTTCGAGTGGCCGTTTCCGTTGCCGCTGGCGTGCCCATTCGTGGTGCCATTGGCCTGTCGCTCTGGGGCTGCGGTGCGAGCCATGTCGGGCCTGTTCCTCGCTTCTCTGCCGTGGGTTGACGGCGTCCTTGTGCGCTCCCGCGAGGCCCCACGAGGCTCGTTCTCGGCTCGTCTCGTGGCTGTGGACCGGTGCTCGTTCGCGCGCTCATCGCGGCCGTTTCCCGCGATGTCGTAGGCGCTGTACTCTACGCCGCGCAAACCGGTGCGTCAAGGCGAAAACCACAATATCTTGTGGTAGTTTCGTTCACCCGCCACCAGATCGTGTGGTATGCCCGTTCGGCCGGTGGACAGCATGTGGACCCGATGTGGACGCCCTGTGGAGGGGTTGCGTGGCCGCTCCCCGGGGAGCGGAGGCGGGGCGTGGACATCGGTCCGTGGGTTGCGCCTGCTTCTGGTCTGGGGCTGGCGCCCGCGCGTGTCACGGCGTGGTTGAAACGGCGCTCGAGGTGGGCCAGGACGCGGACATCAGAGAGCTCACCGGCTGTTCTGGTCACTCCGTGACAGGTTCGTCTGGTGGGCGGCCCTCCGAGCGCGGTTTTGGTCATGCGGTGACAGGATCGTGGCGGCTGGGCGACGGTGCTCCGTGTATTACATCCTGACGATGCCGTTCGTGGCCGGAAGCTCGCCACGGTCCAGTGCCGCCAGGACCTCCCGCGGCCCGGCCGGGAAGTCGTGGGTGAGGGTCGGCGCGAGTGCCTGGAGCGCCCGTCGGTTCGTCTCGGTCTCGGAGAGCAGGAGGATCACGACCCCGATTCCGCTGTCGGCCTGCTTGCGCAAGATGGGACGAAGCTGAGCCTGGCCGTCCCGGAGTCGAGTCACCGCTTCGATCGCCGCGGCGGCCGTCCCCCGCCGGATCACAGCGTCGAATGCGCGGCTGCCGTCTCCGACGGCGACCTCGAGCGACGGTGGCCAACCGGGCCCGATCCGCACGAAGAATCGCTCCAGCAGGCGTGCCTGGGCGATATCGCGAATCGGAGGTCCGGCAGCGAACGAGCGCAGCGACAGGTCCAGCCCGACGGCGCGCGCCAGCATGGCGAGCGGGACCACGTCGATCGGAGTCACGCCGCGCTCGATGCGGCTGATGGTGTTCGCCGACAAACCGATGCTCCGACCGACGGCAGCCTGCGACAGCCCGCCGGCGATGCGCGCTTCGCGAATGTCCGCGAGCACCTCGTCGAGCTGGCGCTTCGCGCGTCGTGCCGCGTCGTCGACGGCGCGGACCCGGCTTGGCATGCCGCGGAGTCTCCCACTCCGCGCTTACCGATCAGTTATCCGTGGCGATGTCCCCGCTGGGCGCGTCGGTCGGTCATGTGGTGGTTGAAAGCGCGCTCCGAGGACCGAAAGCGGGGCCCCGACCAGGGTCTCACCGGACGTTCGTGTCGTCCCGTGACATGGATCGCCGCTGAGCGTCGTCCCAAGCGCGGTTTTGGTCACGCGGTGACACGGCCCACGCCAAGGCCGCATGGCGTTGCGGCGCCCTGCGCGCGGACGCCGATCTTGTCATGTGGTGGTCGAAACCGCGCTCCGCGGGCCGGAAGCGGGCCTCGAACACGGTCTCACCGGACGTTCGTGTCGTCGTGTGACATGCATCGCCGCTGAGCGTCGTCCCAAGCGCGGTTTCGGTCACGCGGTGACACGGGCAAGGTGACACGGCCCAGGTGACACGGGCCAGGTGTGACACGGGCCAGCGGCCACGGCCACATCGCCAGCGCCGGCGCCCTGCCCCGCAGTTCCGAAGCTCAGGACGTGGCGCCGGCACCCTGGGTGGTGGCGGGCGACGGGGCGCGCGATGCACGAGCGTCCGACGGAGCGGAGGCGAGCGCGTCGTCCATGCGCTCGAGATACGGCCGCGCGCGGAGGGATTCC
>DATFFJ010000074.1:0-7282 GCA_035250065.1 Aeromicrobium sp.
GGCGGCCTCCCGAGTCTGGCGGGAGACCACCCAGGCGTTGACGAGCATCGCCGGGATGACGATGAACACCAACAGCTTGGCCAGTTTTCGCACGCCCTGACGCTAGTCGCTGGATGTGGACCCGCTCGTTAGGCTGGCCGCGTGGGTGACGACATCGAGCCCGGCGGCGACCCAGACCGTGATGCGGGCGAAGACCCGTTCAAGGGCACGCCGATGGAGGGCCTTTTCGCAGCATTCGGCGGCCCGGGCGGTGTCATGGGTGGGGGCCACATGCCGGACCTGAGCGCTCTCGTCAATCAGATGCAGCAGATGTTCCAGCCCCATGACGGCCCCATCAACTTCGCCATGGCCAAGGACGTCGCCCGCCAAGCGGCCGCCGCGGCCGGCGCCGATCCCACACCTCACGCTGGTCAGGCCGGCGCCGTCAATGACGCGGTCCAGCTGGCCGAGGGGTGGCTCGACCGCGCCACGTCCATTCCGGCCGGCGCCACGTCGGCTGTCGCCTGGAGCCGCGCCGACTGGATCGACCAGACCACGGCCACCTGGCAGACGCTCATCGAGCCGGTCGCCACCCACGTCATCGGCGCCATGGGCGAGGCACTCCCGGAAGAGACCAAGGCCATGGCCGGACCGCTCGTCGGCATGTTGACTCAGGTCGGCGGAGCGATCTTCGGCCAGCAGATCGGTCAGGCCCTCGCCGGGCTCGCCGGCGAGGTTGTCTCCTCCACCGACATCGGCTTCCCGCTCGGTCCGGAGCGGACGGTTGCCATCCTGCCGACGAACGTCACAGCCTTCGGCGAAGGACTGGAGCATCGCCCCGCCGATGTCCTGCTCTACGTGACGCTCCGCGAATGCGCACACCACCGGCTGTTCCACCATGCGCCGTGGCTGCGTGGAGCCGTTCTGAACGCCATCGAGGAGTTCGCCCGGAACACCCGCATCGATGTCTCCGGAATCGAGGAGAAGCTGGCCGGACTGGACCCCTCGCAGCTGCCGCAGGCCATGGAGTCCGGACTCTTCGAACCCGAGCGGACGGCCGAGCAGCAGGCTGCGGTCGAACGGCTCGAGACGCTTCTGGCCTTCATCGAGGGCTGGGTCGACGACGTGGTTGCCGAGGCAACCCGCGACGTCATGCCGGCATCCGTAGCGCTGGCCGAGGCGATGCGCCGCCGCCGCGCCGCCGGCGGACCTGCCGAGCAGACATTTGCCTCGCTGGTCGGGCTGGAGCTTCGGCCGCGCCGGCTCCGCGACGCGGCCACGCTGTGGGCGGCCCTCCGCGACCGCTTCGGCGCCGACGCTCGAGACGCGGTCTGGACCCACCCCGATTTGATGCCGACCGCCGCCGATCTCGACGATCCGCTCGGCTTCACACCTCAGGACGTCGACGCCGACTTCGATGCTGCCGTGGGCGAGCTCCTTGATCAGGATCGATCGGAACCCGGCGAGGAATGAGTCTGCACGCGGACGCCCGGGCGGTCCTGGCTTCCTGGGTGGCTCCCGACACAGCGCAAGAAGCGCTCCGTAGCAGCTTCATCGACTTCCTGGACGCCCGGCCCGACGGCATGCTGCGGCAATGCCAGCCGGATCACCTGACCGGAAGCGCACTGATCGTGCGGGGCGGTGCAGTCGGGCAAGCGGACGTCCTGCTGGTCCACCACGCCAAGGCCGCCAAATGGCTGCAGACCGGCGGGCACTGCGAGCAGACGGACCGCACGCTCAGCCAGGCCGCGCTCCGCGAGGCCCGTGAGGAGTCCGGGATCGAGGACCTGACCGTGGATCCCGTCCCGCTCCAGCTGTCCCGCCACCACGTTCCGTTCTGCGGCCCGCCTCCCCGAGGCGGACACCACCTGGACGTCCAGTTCCTCGTCCACGCTCCGGCGGACGCGGCCAGCAAGGCAGGTGAGGACCAAGACGAGACTCGCTGGTTCCCGCTGGATGCCGATGCGATTCCCGAACCGACCGATCAGGACGTGCGCAGCCTCATCGCTGCCGCCACGAGACGCCTTCGAGGAAGCCCTTAGCTCGCTCGGTATGAGGGAACTCCGCAAGCAGCGCGTGGAACCGCGGCCCGTGGTTGGCCTCGATCAGATGCGCCAGCTCATGCAGCAGGACGTAGTCCACCACCCACTGCGGCATGCCATGCAGGCGGTCGGACAGCCGGATCGTTCGATCGTGCGACGAGCACGAACCCCACCGCTTGACTTGGTTGGACACCCAGCGGACGCTCGTCGGCTGAGCGCGACCACCGAGCCACTGTCGGCTCAACGCGGTGGCACGCTCCATCAACTCGGCGTCGGTGAGGCTCGTCTCCTTGCGGCGAATCGTGGCGACCAGGCTCTCGACGTGGGCGGCCTCTTCGTCCGGACTCAGGTGTTCGGGCATGAGAACGACGATTTTGTCGCCGTCGCGGTAGGCCTTGACCGTGCGCTTGCGCCGCGGACTTCGCCGAATTTCTACCTCGTCCACGGATCTCACGGTATCCCTGCACGTCAACGGCGCTGTGGCAGCCACGCGGACACGCGTCATCCACCGGCTATCCACCGTCTGTCCACATTCGTACGCCGGGATCCCCACAGGTTGTCCCCAGCGTTATCCACAGGGGTGGAAATCAAAGTTGCGGAAACGGTTGACCGCCCTTCGAACCGCGCCCTAGGTTGGCCGCGAATCGGGTCCTTGGCCGGGCCCGCAGGGGAAGGCAGGCCCGGCCGGGGCCCGTCCATTGAGGAGATCAACATGGCGGAAACCTGGAGTGGCGAGTTCTACTGCGTGAAGTGCAAGGCAAAGCGCGAAGCCACCGGCGAAGTTCACGTGAGTGACAAGGGCACCAAGATGGCCAAGGGCATCTGTCCGGTGTGCTCGACCAAGCTGAACCGCATTCTCGGCAAGGCCTGACGGACGGGACGCCGGCGCGGGGACGGGCTCCCATGTGGACGCCCCGCTCGCGCGCCGACCGTTCCTTCGTCACAGTGGCCCGGTGAGACCTTCGGTTCGACCCGGCGCGGCGCTTCTGCGACGCGACGCCACGCACCTGCAGGTGGGTACGAGCCCGGGCGTGATCATCCGTGACCGCCCCGGCTTGTACCCCCTTTTGCTGTCCTTGGACGGCGTTCGGGACCTCGACGCCCTCCGTCGGCGGGCGCGGCGGGAGATCCCCGAACTCGACATCGACGTCGCCGACGCGTTGGCGCCGCTCATCGCCGCCGGCCTGGTCGTCGATGCTGCGCCGCGGGCGCGGCCGTCGCTGCGGGTCGAACTGGCTCACGACGGTCCCACGGCCAGCCTGACCCGAAGCGTCAGCGCCCTCCTCACTGAAACCGGTGTCTCGGTCGGGCCCGATGCGGACATCGTCGTCATCCTGTCGTCCGGCGAGCCCGATCGCACCGCCCTTGGCGACGCTGTGCGGTGCCGGGTGACCCACCTGATCGTCGTCGTGGAGGGCGACGCCGTCCGGGTCGGCCCCTTGGTCGTACCGGGCCATACGCCCTGCGTCGGCTGCACCGACCTCCATCGCGCGACGTGGGAGCCGGGGTGGATGGCGTTGGTCCCGCAATTCGGCCGTGCCATCCCCCACAGCGCGCACCGCCTGACCCAGCACGTGGCCGCAGTAGAGGTCGTCGCCACCTGCCTTGAGTTCGCGGGGGTTTCGCCGAATCGAGGTCAAGTGCGCCCCGGCCAGATTCGCCGCATCGGGCCCGACCGGACGGTGTGCATCGTCGGCAACGCGGCGTTTCATCCGCGGTGTGCATGCGCGCTGCTGAGCGTTGCCTGACATCCGTACGCTGTCGGCATGGCCGATGAGGACAAACCAGAGGCGGAGACTCCCCCACCGTCGGGAGCCCCCCGGTTGCCGGTCAACGCCCTGAACCGCGGATTCAAGCTCGCCTCGCTCCCGGTCGGATTCGCCGGCCGCACCACGCTCGGGGTCGGCAGGCGCCTCGCCGGGGCGCCAGCTGAGGCGGTGCTCCTGGAGATCCAGCGGCGGACCGCCGAGCAGCTCTTCACCGTGCTGGGCCAGCTCAAGGGCGGCGCCATGAAGTTCGGCCAGGCCATGAGCATCTTCGAAGCCGCCCTGCCCGACGAACTCGCCAAGCCGTACCGCGAGACGCTGACCAAGCTGCAGGACGCCGCGCCGCCGATGCCGCCCAGCGTCGTGCATCGCGTCATGACCAACGAGTTCGGCGCCAATTGGCGCGAGCAGTTCCCCGCGTTCGACGACACTCCGGCGGCCTCTGCATCCATCGGCCAGGTTCATCGCGCAACCTGGCGGGAGTCAGCCGACGCGGATCCGATCGAGGTTGCGGTGAAGCTGCAGTACCCCGGTGCGGGCAAGGCGCTCCGTTCGGACCTACGCCAGCTGGCCCGTCTTGGCCGGGTCTTCGCGTTGATCGCCCCGGCGGTCGACGTCGAGGGGATCATCGAAGAACTCCAGAAACGCGTCGTCGAGGAGCTCGACTACCACCGCGAAGCAGAGAACCAGAACATCTTCGCCGACGCGTACGCCGACGATCCGGACATTGTGATCCCCCGAGCCGTGGCCAGCACCGACCACGCCCTCGTCACCACGTGGCTCGATTCCGTCGGTTCGCTGGCCGGCATCATCGCGCACGGCACCAAGGAGGAGCGCGACCGGTTCGGCGGCCTCTACATCCACTTCCTGTTCACCGGTCCGGCTCGCGTGGGCCTGCTGCACGCCGACCCGCATCCCGGTAACTACCGCATCCTCTCCTCGGGCCAGCTGGGCGTCGTCGACTTCGGCGCGGTCGACCGCCTGCCCGAGGGCGTTCCGGCCGAGCTAGGCCGGTTGGTCCGGCTCGCCGTCGACGAATCGGCCGAGGAGCTCGAGCAGGAACTGCGGCGCCTGGGCTTCCTGCGCGGCAACGCCAACCTGACCACCGACGCGATCGCCCGCTACGTCCGTCCGTTCACCGATCCCGCGCAAACCGAGGAGTTCACGTTCAGCCGCGACTGGATCCGCGAGCAGGTTGCTCGCGTCAGCGCACCGACCGCCGAGGGCATGGGGATGTCCCTGCGCATCAACCTGCCCCGCGAGTACCTGCTGATCCATCGCGTCGCCGTGGGTGGTGTCGGAGTGCTCAGTCAGCTCGGCGCGACCGTGCGTGTCCCGGAGGTCCTGGCCGAGTCACTGCCCGGCTATGCCGACGCCACCTAGGCGCCGCTGATGACCTTGAGAACCGCGTCGCCGTAACGCTCGATCTTGCTGGCGCCGACACCCGGCATTCGCAGCAGGCCGACCGCATCGGACGGCCGATGCTGCGCAAGGGCCGCGAGCGTGGCGTCGGTGAAGACGACGAAGGCCGGCACGCTGGCCCGGTTGGCCTCCTCGCGTCGCCAGATCTTGAGCTGTTCGAACAGCGCGCGGTCGTCGTCGCCCAAGGATTCGACCGCGGTCGGAACCTTCTTCTTGATTTTGGAACGGGCAGGGGCTCGCTGGTCGGCCGGCAGGAGAGGGTCGAGGAACCGCGAGGCGCGACCTCGCCAGGAGATGCTCAACTGCCGCCGGGCACGCGTGATGCCGACGTAGAACAGGCGACGCTCCTCCTCGATCTCGGCCGGAGTCTCGGCCATGGAGAAGGGCAGCCGGCCCTCACGCACGCCCGCGCAGAAGACGACACCCCACTCGAGACCCTTCGCGGCGTGCAGCGTGGCCAGCACGACACCGTCGCTGACCGGGGCATGCGCATGCTCGGCTCGGCGGGCCAGCTCGGCGGTGAAGTCGTCCATGGAGGAGCCGTCGGGCATGGACGCCGCCATTGAGACGAGGGCCTGCAACGACTCCCACCGGTCGCGAACGGCACCGGCACCCTGCGGCGGAGCGTCGGCGTAGCCCATGCTCGACAGCACGCCACGGACTTCGTCCAGAAGTGGTCCGGCGTCGACTGCGGCAGCCCGCGCCGCCGCCCGGAGCAGGGCGACCGCCTGCCGGACCTCGGCGCGCTGGAAGAACCCCTCAACACCGCGGAGGGTGTACGGGATCTCCGCCTCGCCGAACGCCTCCTGCAGCGGCTCGGCCTGAGCATTGATGCGAAAGAGCACGGCCATGTCCGACCAGGGCACACCACGCTGGTGCAGACGCACTGCGTCAGCTGCGATGGCGCGCGCTTCGGCGGCATCGTCGGTGTGCGCACTGAACCGAGGTGCCTCGCCCGGCGGGGACTGAGCCGACAACTGAACTCCGTCCGACCCGCGCGGGAACACCGCGTTCGCGACACCGACGATCTGCGGCGTGGAGCGGTAGTTCCGGACGAGCTCGATGCGCTCGGCGTCGGGGTACTTGCGGGTGAAGCCGGTGAGCGCGGCCGGTGAAGCGCCGGCGAAGGTGTAGATGGTCTGGCGCGGGTCGCCGACCACGCAGATCTCGTCGCGACCACCCAGCCACAGGTCCAGCAGCATCGCCTGGAGCGGGTTGACGTCCTGGAACTCATCGACGACGAACCAGCGGTACTGCTGCCGGACCTGCGCAGCGGCGCGCTCGTCGTCGGCCAGGATCGCCGCGGTGATGAGCAGGATGTCTTCCATGTCGATGCGCCCGCGCTCGCGCTTGATGTCTTCGTAGGCGACCATCAGGCCGCCGACCGTGCCGCTGTCGAGGTCGGCCACCTCTCGGTGGTGGCGTTCGGCCGCGGACACATAGTCGGCCGGCCGGATGTTGCTGACCTTGGCCCATTCGATCTCGGCCGACAGATCGCGCAACAGGCTCTGATCAGCGCGGATCCCGACCCGCCGCGTCGCATCGGCCACCAGCGCGAACTTCGACTGGATGATCTCGGGAAACTCCGTCCCGTAGACCTGCGGCCAGAAGTAGCGAGCTTGCCGCAGGGACGCCGAGTGGAACGTCCGGGCCTGGACGCCGACCGCGCCAAGCGCCCCGAGGCGCGACCGCATCTCGCCGGCGGCGCGTGTGGTGAAGGTGACGGCCAAGACCTCCGACGGACGGTAGATGCCGGTGGCGACGCCGTAGGCGATGCGGTGCGTGATGGCGCGCGTCTTGCCGGTGCCGGCGCCGGCGATCACGCACAACGGGCCGCGCAGCGTGGTCGCCACCGCCCGTTGTTCCGGGTCGAGGTTGGCGAGCAGGTCTTCCGGCTCACTCATCCGCGCAGCCAGCTCCCGGAGATCTCGCCCTGATGCCACTGCTCGACGAGCCATCGTGAGATCGAGACCGACGGTGGCAGCATCAGGTCGCCCGATGCCGTGAGATCAGTGATCTCGTCCCTGGTGAACCAGCGCGCTTCCTCGAGCTCGTCGCCATCGACCGTGATGT
>DATFFJ010000075.1:0-6850 GCA_035250065.1 Aeromicrobium sp.
AGCTGGCCGACGTCCCCGACGAGCGTCGCGGTGCAGCATTCGTCGCGGCCGTGGCGCTCGTCTGGTCCGACGGGGAGATCGTCGAGACCGGTCGCATGCCCGGTCGCATCCTTCACGCGGAGCAGGGTGAGGGTGGCTTCGGCTACGACCCACTCTTCGTCGCCGACGGCAATGACATCTCCAACGCTGAGCTCACGCCGGAGCAGAAGGACGCCATCAGCCATCGTGGTCAGGCCCTGCGTGCACTTGCGCCTCGAATCGTGGCCATTCTCAGCTGATCGGGCCTACCGTTGGGCAATGGCGCCGGAGACGCACTACGCGAAGAAGGGCGACATCAGCATCGCCTATCAGGTGGTCGGCGATGGCCCGATCGACTTGGTCTTCTCGAGCGGGATCGTTTCGAACCTGGCGCTGATGTGGAGCGATCCGGAGGCCAACGCCATGTTCCGCCGCATTGCCTCGTTCACACGACTGATCATGTTCGACAAGCCGGGCACGGGAATGTCCGATCCGGTCGCGGGACCGCCGACGGCCGAGCAGCGGGTGGAGGACATTGTCGCCGTCATGGACGCGGTCGGAGTCGAGCATGCTGCGATCGCTGGCTATTCCGAGGGTGGGACGCCTGCGCTGCTGTTCGCAGCGACGTATCCGGAACGCTGTGACGCTCTGATCCTGCTGGAAACTGCCGCCAAGTGGCTGGCGGCTCCGGGCTACCTGGAGGATGTGGCGGCGAAGATCCAACATCCGTGGGACGTCATGTTGCCGCGCGTCGAGAACTGGGGCTCCGGCGAGGTGGTCGCCAAATGGGGGCCATCGGTGGCGACGCGAACGGGAGCGATGCAGCTGTTCGGCAGCGCCGAGCGGGTCTGCGCCAGTCCGGGCATGGCCAAGGCGGTTATGTGGGCGTGCCTGCAGATGGACGTGCGGGCCGCCCTGCCGCAGATCAAGGTCCCGACGCTGGTCATCCATCGGACAGACAGTTTCGTGCCGGTGGAGTTGAGTCATTACATGGCCGCAGAGATCGAGGGGGCACGCCCGGCCTTTCTGCCCGGACGGGATCACATTCTGTGGTTCGGTGACTGGCGCCCGATCATCGATGAGATCGAAGAGTTTCTTACCGGGACCCGGCACCGAGCCGATCCGGATCGCGCGCTGGCCACGATCATGTTCACCGACATTGTGTCGTCGACCGAACGCACCTCAGAGATGGGCGACGAACGGTGGCGCGTGCTCGTGGAGCGGCACGACCATGTGATGACGACCGAGATAGAGCGTTGGGGCGGCCGTCCGGTCAAGACGCTGGGCGACGGGTTCCTTGCCGTGTTCGACGGGCCGGCGAAGGCAGTCCGCTGCGCACGAGCGATGACGGCTTCGGTGCGGCAACTCGGGATCGAGATTCGAGCCGGCATTCACGCGGGTGAGTGCGAACGTCGCGGCGAGGACGTTGCTGGCATCGCCGTCAATGTGGCAGCGCGCATCAGCTCGCTGGGAATGGCTGGAGAGGTGCTGGTTTCGAGCACGGTGCGGGAGCTTGTGCTCGGCTCAGGGCTGGAGTTCGTCGAGCACGGCGTCCATCAACTCAAGGGCGTGCCCGACCAATGGCACCTCTTCGCCGTCACTGCTGATGGGCGTACCGACGCCCGGCCGGTGAGCGAGGTGACACCGGATGTTGCGGCCCTCACTCCGGGACCGATGGAAACGCTGCGCCCGCGCGACCGCGTGTTGCTCGCCGCGGCCAAGCGCACGTCGGTGGCCCAGCGGCGGGCGCTCGGCGTACTTATGTACGGTCGCGGTCGCCCGCGGAACTCAGCCTGACCCGGTGAAGCCGTGTTGGCGCCAGGCCTCGTAGACCGCGACTGCGGCACAGTTGGCCAAGTTCATGGAACGTCGCCCAGTCAGCATCGGCAGGCGTACCTGATCAGTGATGCGCGGGTGGTTCAACGCGTCGACGGGCAACCCGGTCGGCTCGGTGCCGAACAGCAGGATGTCGCCAGGCTGATAGGCGACGTCGGTGTACCGCGTCGTGGCGGACGTGGTGAAGGCGTACACGTTGCCGTTGCCCAGCACTTCGAACGCAGCCTCAAGGTCCGGGTGCACCGTCACGACGGCAAGGTCGTGATAGTCGAGCCCGGCGCGCTTGAGCTTGGCATCGGCGAAGTCGAAGCCGAGTGGCTCGACGAGATGAAGTTCCGCCCCGGTCCCCGCTGCCAACCGGATCGTGTTTCCGGTGTTCCCGGCGATCGCCGGTTCGTGAAAGAGGATGCGGAACATGTGCCGGAGGCGGGATTCGAACCCGCACGCCCGAAGGCACGTAATCCTAAGTCACGCGCGTCTGCCTGATTCCGCCACTCCGGCCCGCCGCGAGTCTAGTTCGCTTGAGCGGCAATGCTTTGCTGCCCCCTTGTATACCGGCCGCTGCTTCGGCCCGCGAAGTTGGGAGTCTGGCGGTGGCAGTTGGGGCACAGGAACCGAAGATTGTCGATCCGATTATTGAGGAAGTCGCCGTCGATGTGATCAATATCCAGGCTCAGCGGCTGTCCTTGCCAGGTGCCGTCGACGCCGCAAACTGCGCATCGGTACTCGACTCCTGACTCAATGAGGGCGCGAAGGAGGTATCGCCGATCCAATCGTCGACTCCCGGGTGGCCGTCGGACGAGGAACTCTTCTGCAGAAAGCCGGTTGTGCGGCACGAAGTTCTTGCGCCATCGCACGAAGTGCGAGGTGTCGAGTTCGAACTTCTTTATCGTTCGGCTGATGTGGGCGTGAGTCCCGCCGTTCGCTCGCAGTCCCAGGTAGCGCAGAACGCCTGCGACAGATGTGGACGCCACAACTGCCGGCTCCAACACTTCGCGCGTGTACTTTGTCGGATCCCGCATACTTGAGAACCTACGGCTGACCTCCGACACGCGCGTTGGCCGCGAATTACCTACGGCACCAGGCGGGGAAGGCCCTTCGACAGCGCTGCGGTCAGCTGCTTCTCCACGACGCCAGCCATTCCGGGGATCACGGTGTTGAAGGCGATCGTGTAGTCGAGCTTCGTGCCACCGTCGGCGGTCGGGGTGAGCCGCTGCACGCCATGGTGGTCCTTGAGCGGGAACCCACCCTTGGTGATCTTGTACTCGATGAGGGTGTTCGGCTCGGAGACGACCACGGTCTCGGTGATCGCCGGCAGCGGCCCGATGTTGAGCTTGCGGGCCGACCCCACCCCGTTGCGGTCGGAGTCGCCGTCGCGCAGGCGGGTGATCTTGGCTCCGAACACCGGGCCGAGATTCTCGTGCTCGGACAGGGCCTCGAAGACCGTCTTCGGGTCGGACGTGTACGTGTGCGTCACGTTCACGCGGATGGGCGCGTTGCTCATGCTGTCTCCAATCCCAGGTCCTTGCGCAGTTTTGCGACGTGACCGGTGGCCTTGACGTTATATGCGGCGTACTCGAGAACGCCGTCGGGGTCGACGACGAAGGTCGAGCGGATGACGCCGTGGACGAGCTTCCCGTAGAGCTTCTTCTCGCCGTAGGCACCCCACGTGGTGAGCACGTCCTTGTCGACGTCGGACAGCAGGACGATGCCCAGCCGTTCCCGTTGTCGGAAGCTCGCCAGCTTCTCCGGCGTGTCCGGCGAGATGCCGACCACGGTGTAGCCCTCGGCCTTGAGCCGGTCGAGCGAATCGCTGAAGTCGCACGCCTGCTTCGTGCACCCCGGCGTCATGGCGGCCGGGTAGAAGTACACGATGACGCGCTGGCCACGGAGATCGGACAAACTGACCGTCTCACCGGTGTCGCTCGGCAGGCTGAACTCGGGTGCTGGGTCTCCTGGCTGCAGGCGAATCGTCATGCGGCCTATCCTTGCGTACGTGAGCAAGACCGACACCGACGAGCTCGTCGAGGAAATTGAACAGATCCGGCTGCGCCTGGCCGACACAGTCGATGAGATCGTCGAGCGTGCTCACCCGAAGGCGATGGCTGCCCGCGCGGTCGAGGGCCTCAAGGCCAAATTCGTCGACGAGACCGGCTCGCCGCGGATGGAGACGATCGTCCCGGTCGTCGCCAGTGTCGCTGCCGTCGTTGCGGGCATGGTCCTGATCCGTCGTCTCACCCGTTGATCGGACCGACATGAGTAAGAGCGCACAGTCTGGTGGGACATTCGATGACGGGACAAAACTCCCGATCCGGATGCTCCACGACCGGCTCCTCGTCACCCTGGACGTCGAAGCGGGTGAGCGCCGCTCCAACGGCGGCATTCTGATCCCGGCCACGGCCGCCATGGGCAAGCGCCTGGCTTGGGCCCGCGTGGAGGCCGTCGGACCGCACGTGCGATCTGTTCAAGTCGGCGACCGCGTCCTGTTCGACCCGGAGGAGCGGGCCGAGGTCGAAGTGCGAAGCGAAGCATTCATCCTCCTGCGTGAGCGCGACGTCCATGCGGTCGCGTCGGAGCGCATCGAGGAAGGCCAGACCGGCCTCTACCTGTGAGGCCGTGCCATGCCTGACGGGCCTCCCCCGCGAGCGGGCGGTACCCCCAGCCATCCGGCTCGCGACATCCTTCGCGGACGGCGGGTCGTCCGGTCGACCGAAGACTCGCTCGCGGCGCGTCTCGACGTTCTCCGACATCGCTGGCGCCTGCTCATCCGGCTGAGCGTCGGGACGGGTGTCTCCTACTTCATCGCCAACAACCTGCTCGACCACCAGCAAGCGTTCTTCGCGCCGATTGCCGCCGTCATCACGCTGATCGCGAGCGGTGCCTCGCGCCGGCTGCGGACCATGGTGGAACTGGTGGCCGGAGTGTCTGTCGGGGTTCTGGTCGGTGAACTGCTCATTCTCGGCATCGGTCGCGGTCCTTGGCAGGTGGCGCTCGTCGTCGTGCTGGCCGTATCGGTCGGCACGCTGGTGGGCCTCACTGGGCTCGCGCTCAATCAGGCGGCAACCTCGTCGGTGCTACTGGCGGCGGTCGTGCCGGTGGCCGGCGGCGACGTGGCCGTCTCTCGCTTCATCGATGCCCTGGTCGGTGGACTGTGCGGGATGGCGATGGTCCTCCTCGTTCCCCGCAACGTCGTGCGGGACATTGATCGGGAGGTGCAGCGCATCTTGACCGGCCTCGCGGCGATCCTGCGCAAAGAGGCGCACGCACTCCGTGATCGGGACAGTGGGCTGGCCGACGACAGCATGGCCGACGCCCAGCGGATGAGTCCGATGCTCACGACGCTCACCACGACGGCGACGAACGTCTCGGAAGTCGCCCGCATCTCGCCGATCCGGTGGCGGCAACGCGCGCATGTCGAGCTCTACACGGCGACGGTGATCGACCTCGACAACGCGGTCCGGGATGCGCGCACGATGGGGCGCAAGATCTCCGCTCTCCTGCGGCACGGCGAGCCGGTGCCGGCCGGGTTGGATGACGCGGTCGACGCGTTGGCGTCGGCTGTCGAGATCTTCGCCGATGACCTGTCGGAGCGGGACGACTTCGATGAAGCGCGGCGTGAGCTCATTGAAGCCGCGCGGATGGCATCGGTCGCCCTGCCGGAGGCGGCGACGATGAACAGTGCTGCCATCGCTGCGCAGATTCGCTCACTGGCCGCCGACCTCATGTACGCGAGCGGCTACACCCGCGACGAGATCGACGAACGCATGGACTTCTGAGGCAGTCAAGGGCAGCCGGATGACATCCGGATGCGCCACCAGTTGCCGAGGATTCCGACCGGCCCCATCACCGGGACCGACTGCCAGGTGCGGCACCCTTCGTCGCCGGTCTCTTTGGTCGTCACGGTCACCCAGCGGTACTCCGCCGGGGCGTCGCTCATCCGCTTGAGCAGGGCCCGCGCCTGGTCGCGGTCGGCACTCTGCCGGACCAGAAGGGCTTCGATCTCACCCAGGCGAGCCACCAAGGCGTCGCGGGTCGACTCGAGCTCGGCGTCGCTCAGGAGGTGCGGCTGGGCCGTGGGCGACGGTTTGGCCAGTGGCCGTCGAGCGGGGTCCAAGCTGACCAGAGACGCCGAGAGTTCACGCTCCAGCCGAGCGATCTGCCGATGGAACTCGTGCCGCGTCGTCCGGGTGGGGACAAGGCGTAGATCGACGGCTCCGTTCTCGATGACAGTCATCGCAATCACCTCACTGAGGGGTCCTCTTCGGAGTCTAAGGCGAATCCGAGGTGATCGGCGACCCTCCAGAGGGCGTGATCGAGCATCCAGCTGGGAATGCCGGCTACCCCAACCGCGGTCACCGCGACGTGTTCGGTGCGCGCGCTCGGTTCGAAGGGATGCTCCGGCGAGCCGAACAAGGGACCGATCCGGTGATCGGCGTCGACGAGCCCGAGTACGCCGTCGTCGCCCGGGCGGATACCCAAGGGCATGGAGAGCGCATCCGCATCGAGGGCTCCGAGCGCGATGTGCGTCTCGACGATCGTGGCCAGGATCGAGTCGGCCACGCGGTTGAAGCTGCGAAAGGTGCCACGCATGATCCGGTTGTAGCTGACGGCTTCAGCCGGGTTGCGGTGTACGTCCGGGTCGAGTCCGATCTGGCGGAAGAACGCCCTATACGCCGACGGCACCGGTTTGGTGGGCAAGGCGATGGCCTGCCGGCCGCGGAACCGCGTCGACAGATCCGCGAGCTGACCGAGCAACTCCGGCGGGCTGGCTTCCAGCCGCGCCTCGACGACGACGTATCGGAGAGCGAGGTCGGGAAACTCGGCAGCCAAGACGTGGTCGATCCAACCGACTTCGATGCCCACGGTTCCGGTCATGGTCTTGACGGGTCATCGCCGGCGATGGCGGCCAGCAGGCGTCGGCGCCGTTGGTCGCGCTGGTCCAGCACGATCGGGACCACGAGCGCGAGCGCGGTGAGCACGTAGATCCCGACGGCGA
>DATFFJ010000076.1:0-2204 GCA_035250065.1 Aeromicrobium sp.
CGCACCAGGGAAAGGCCCGCGCCCAAGGCGACCACGTGTTCGGCGAGCAACTCCTGCAGGTGTTTCTCGACTCCGTCCTTCTGCAAACCGGGGTCGAGGCCGAGCTCGTGCGCAGAGTCGTGCAGGACCTCGTCCAGCCGGATGCGCAACGTGTCGTCAGACTTCGCCGCCGACACCGTCCACACGAGCGTCCCGTCCTCCTCGGATTCCCGCAGCGTGCACGGCGGGCTCATCCAGTTCAGGGGCTTGTAGGAGCCGCCGTCGGAGTGGATCAGGACCGAACCGTCGGCCTTGACCATGATCACGCGGGTCGCGATGGGGAGATGCGCTGTCAATCGTCCGCTGTAGTCGACCTGACAGCGGGCCACCACCAGACGCACCCCGTGATCTCCTCACATCGCTACTGACGAGTAGCGATAGTCTGACACGACTGTCCATTGAAGGAGTTCACTGCATGTCCGAGATCGTCGAGCGCATCACCGCCGAAGATCGTGGTGCCGAGATTGCGCGCACCCTCCTTTTCCCTTACCTCAATCACGCCGCCACCATGCTGGCCAGCGGTTATGCCACGCGCGACGACATCGACGCGGCCATGCGCTTCGGCTGTGGTTACCCGGTCGGCCCGCTGGCGCTCATCGACGCGCTTGGCGCGCAGACCGTCATCGACGGGCTGAATGCTCTTCATGCTCAGAGCGGTGATCCGCTGCACGAGCCCGCGCCGGCGCTGTCGGACCTGGCTGCAGCGGGCGTCGCCGCCGACACTTCGCAGCCGCAACTGCGTCACAACGTCACGAAGGTCGGCGTCGTCGGCACCGGCACCATGGCGTCGGGGATCGCGCAGGTCTTCGCCCAGAACGGCTACGAGGTCGTCTATGTCGGACGATCCGACGAGAAGCTGGCCGGCGTCCTGGCGTACATCACCAAGAACCTCGACCGCGCCATCGAGCGCGGCAAGCTCAGCGAAGACGACAAGTCCAACGTGCTCGGACACTTGTCCGGCTCGACCGAGCGGGAAGCACTCGCCGACTGCGACGTGATCATCGAGGCGATCGCGGAGGACATGGACATCAAGAAGGAGTTGTTCGCCGACCTCGACCGCATCGCCAAGCCGGGCGCGATCCTGGCCACGACGACATCGTCGCTGTCGATCGGCGACCTGGCGGCCGTCACCAACCGTCCCGGCGATGTCGTCGGCATCCACTTCTTCAATCCGGCCCCCGTGATGCGGCTGGTCGAGGTCGTCTCGGCCGGGTCAACCCAGCCCGAGGTGGCAGAGACGGCAAAGGCGCTCAGCCTCAGCGTGGGCAAGCACCCAGTGTCCTGCGCCGACCGTGCCGGCTTCATCGTGAACTGCCTGCTCTTTCCGTACCTCAATGACGCGATCAAGCTGCACGAGGCCGGCGGTGCCTCGCTCGAGGAGATCGACACGGCACTCAAGGAGACTCAGCTCCCGATGGGCCCGTTCGAGCTGCTCGACGTGGTCGGCAACGACGTCTCTCTTGCGATCCAGCGCTCGCTCGTCGAGACCTTCGGCCACGACGGCTGGCAGCCGGCGCCAACCTTGGTCACGCTCGTGGAGGAAGGCAAGCTCGGTCGAAAGACCAAGCAGGGCTTCCACACGTACTGATTCCTCATGCCGCGACGCCCTGCCCGCCGGCCCCGTCCTCGCCCGTTCGACATGCTTCGGGTCGTGGACAAGTACGACGGGCAGTGGCACGTTCGACCGATCACCGGCGCTGCGTCGACCAAGGCGTACACATGTCCCGGGTGCAGCCGGGCCATCCCGGTCGCCACGCCGCACGTCGTGGTGTGGCCGGTGGAGAAGGCCCTGTTGAGCAAGGATGCCTTGGACGAGCGGCGGCATTGGCACACGACCTGCTGGGAACGGCGGACCTAGGGATGGGGAGCTGATGACGGAAGCCATTCGGGGGAACTCCGTGCTGCCGGCCCGACGTGAGCCGATCACGCTGGAGACGGCCGACGGCCTCAAGCTGGTGGCCGAGCTGGCGGTCCCCGTGGACCGGGAACCGATCGCGACGATGATCTGCCTCCACCCGCTGCCGACTCACGGCGGGATGATGGACAGTCACCTCTTCCGCAAGGCGTCCTACCGGCTGCCGGCGCTCGCCGGGATCGCCGTCCTGCGGTTCAACACGCGAGGCACGACGTCGCCGCGTGGCACGAGCGACGGCGAATTCGGTGAG
>DATFFJ010000077.1:0-2320 GCA_035250065.1 Aeromicrobium sp.
ATCAAAGACAAACTGATCCATCCGTACCTGGATGTGAATCTCGAGTACTACGACCTCGGCATCGAACACCGGGACGAGACCGACGACCAGGTGACCGTCGACGCGGCCAACGCCATCAAGAAGCACGGCGTCGGCGTCAAGTGCGCGACCATCACCCCGGACGAGGCGCGCGTCGAGGAGTTCGGCCTCAAGAAGATGTGGCGGTCGCCCAACGGCACCATCCGCAACATCCTCGGTGGCACGATCTTCCGCGCGCCGATCATCATCTCCAACGTTCCGCGACTGGTTCCGGGCTGGACGAAGCCCATCATCATCGGCCGCCACGCCTTCGGCGACCAGTACCGCGCCACCGACTTCAAGGTCCCCGGCCCGGGCAAGGTGATGATCACCTACACGCCCGAGGACGGCAGCGAGCCGATAGAGCACGAGCTGGTGAACTTCCCCGACGGCGGCGGCGTCGTCCAGGGTCAGTACAACTTCACCAAGTCCATCGAGGACTTCGCGCGCGCCTCGCTCAACTACGGCCTGCAGCAGAACTACCCGGTGTACCTGTCGACCAAGAACACCATCCTCAAGGCGTACGACGGCGCGTTCAAGGACATCTTCCAGCACGTCTACGAGACCGAGTTCAAGCCGGAGTTCGACGCGGCAGGACTCACCTACGAGCACCGCCTCATCGACGACATGGTCGCGTCGGCGCTCAAGTGGGAGGGCGGCTACGTCTGGGCCTGCAAGAACTACGACGGCGACGTCCAGTCCGACACCGTCGCGCAGGGCTTCGGGTCGCTCGGCCTCATGACGTCCGTGCTGCTGACCCCGGACGGAAAGACGTGTGAGGCCGAGGCCGCACACGGCACCGTGACGCGTCACTTCCGTCAGCACCAGCAGGGCAAGCCGACGTCCACCAACCCCATCGCGTCGATCTTCGCGTGGACCCGTGGACTCGAGCACCGCGGCAAGCTGGACAACACCCCCGACGTCATCGGCTTCGCTCAGAAGCTCGAAGACGTGGTCATCAAGACCGTCGAGGGTGGCCAGATGACCAAGGACCTCGCGATGCTGGTCGGCGGCGATCAGGGCTTCCTGACCACCGAGGAGTTCCTCGGTGCGCTGGACATCAACCTCCAGAAGGCCATCGCCGAGCAGTAAGCGCACAGCACCGCCAGCAGTACAGATACGGGACGTTCCCTCTGTGGGGACGTCCCGTTCTGTGTTCGCAGGTCGGCCGGGGGTGAGTGAGCTCACGGCCGATCCATGCACGGCCGGGCCGGAACAGGGAAGAGAATCCTTCCGGAGGTGGTTGCCGACTGAGGCGCTCTCTGCCGTGTAGTCGTGTACGTCTCTATCCGAAAGTGTGTCTTCTGTGAGCACCTCCACGTCCGTCCGCCCCGAGCCGGCCGGTGTCGTCGCGCATCATTCGTCGGTCCGCACGCTCGCCATGGTCGCGCTCGCCCTGGGTGGGTTCGGCATCGGGACCACCGAGTTCGTCGCCATGGGCCTCCTGCCCGACATGGCGGCGAGCTTGGGCATCAGCGAGCCGACTGCGGGGCACGTCATCTCGGCGTACGCGCTGGGAGTGGTCGTCGGGGCGCCGCTCATCGCCGCCCTGACGGCGCGAGTGCAACGCAAGACGCTGCTGATCGCGTTGATGGCCGCCTTCACGCTCGGCAACGCCGCCACCGTGCTGGCACCGAACTATGGGGTCCTGATGGCTGCACGCTTCGTGGCGGGCCTACCGCACGGTGCCTATTTCGGTGTCGCAGCACTCGTCGCCGCGCACCTCGCGGAGCGCGGCAAGCGGGCCAAGGCGGTGGCCCTCGTAATGATGGGTCTGTCCGTGGCCAACGTCGTGGGTGTGCCCGCCGCGTCGTGGCTGGGCCAGAATCTCGGCTGGCGTAGCGCCTTCGTCCTCGTTGCCGGCATCGGCACGGTGACCCTCGTCGCCATCTGGTCCTGGCTGCCTCCACTCGCGGCGATGCGGATGACCAATCCGCTCACCGAACTCGGCGCCCTCCGCCGCCCGCAGGTGTGGATGACGCTGATCATCGGCATGGTCGGGTTCGGTGGCATGTTCGCCGTCTACACGTACATCAGTACGACGCTCACCGACGTCGCCGGCCTCTCCCGTTCCCTGGTGCCACTGGCGCTGATGATCTACGGGCTCGGCATGGTGGCGGGCAATCTCCTCGGCGGCCGACTGGCCGACCGGGCACTGGTTCCCGGTCTCTTCGTCTCGATGACGGCGCTCGGGGTGTTGCTCGGCGTCTTCGTGATCGCCTCCCACAACCCGTACACGGCGCTGCTGCTGGTGTTCTTCGTC
>DATFFJ010000078.1:0-2605 GCA_035250065.1 Aeromicrobium sp.
TCCATCGCGGGAGGTGGTCATGTGGGTGTAAAACCCGGGTATCCGGAAGCCGAGCCGGCCCAGGCGCAAAATCCGCCGGTCGCTGAACCGGTACATGTCGATCGCATCGAAGTCGGACTCCTTGGTGACGAAGACGATCCCGGTGTCGGTCACCGACC
Source organism: Aeromicrobium sp. (assembly GCA_035250065.1). Taxonomy (GTDB): domain Bacteria; phylum Actinomycetota; class Actinomycetes; order Propionibacteriales; family Nocardioidaceae; genus Aeromicrobium. The sequence continues at coordinate 159 of DATFFJ010000078.1, forward strand.
ACAGGAATGGCCGAAGGTGCTCGAGCACGGACTCCTCCTGTCCACCAGCGAGTGGTATGCGCATGAGCCTGGCATCCATCGTCACGCCGCCGGGGTAACCATCCAGAAAATAGAGATACCGGCCGTCCGGAGACGCCTGCGGCTGGAAGCCTACGTTGTGCGTCACGCGCATGGGCGAGCCGCCGTCAGGCGAGATCCGCCAGATGTTCGGAGTCACACCGGCGCGAGTCGATACGAAATAGATCCACCGTCCGTCGGCCGACCATGAAGGAACCCCGTCGATCGACGGCTCCGCGGTCAGCCGGCGGAGGTGCCCTCCGTCTGCTCCCACCAAGTAGACGTCGGTATTGCCCCCGACGGCGGCCTCGAACACGATGGTCGCGCCGTCCGGCGACCAGCCACCAATCGTGATTCCACCAGTGCCGAGTCTCGTGATCTGCTGGAGCCCGCTGCCATCGCGTCCGCCCACCCAAATCTCCTGCGCGCCGGAACGGAACGACGCGAATGCAATCCGGCCGCCGTCGGGCGAGAATACGGCCGAACCCTCGATGCGGGTGGAATTCGCAAAAGCGTGCGATGCGATCGTGCCATCCGGCGTGCGAGCCGCGAGATCGATGACTCCAAGGTCGACGTCGCTCGTGAGCGTTTGAAACGCAAGGCGCGCCGGTTGCCCTGTCGCCGGCCTCGAGATCGACGGATTCATCGCTGACGCCGGAATATCGGCGATCGGTGATCCTCGAGCCGGCGTGGCCGTGTTGACGTCGATTCGCCACAGACGGCTGGCCGCAGGCTCTCGGACCGAATAGATAACCTGCCGGCCATCGGGCGTCCACGTCACGCCGTCGATCGTGGCATTCCAGTTCGTGAGCCGCCGCGGCTCGCCGCCTGCCATCGGCGCGACATAAAGATCGGCGATGCCCCGCTTCTCGTAGCGTATGAACGCCAGGGAGTTGCCGTCCGGTGAGACTTCAAACCTCCAGTCCCCGGCGCCGATGGGAGCCCGGGTCAGGCGCCGACGGTCCAACGTGTCGAGAAACACCTGGTCGATGCCAAATGGACCCGGCGGACGCTCCGCGTCACGGATGAGCACCGATTTCGAGTCTCCGGCCCAGGCCACATGGGTGCCCGAAGGCGATATCTGGCGTTCGGTGCCACCGACGTGGGACATGATGAAGACACCGTGTCCGGCCCTGACAAAAGCTAAGCGCTGTCCGTCGGGGGACCAGGCCGGGCTGCTCTCAGCGTCGGGCGTTTCCGTCAATCGCCGGATCGCTTCACTCTCGACGGCCTTCACAAAGATGTCCGTCGGACCGGCCCCGGCGTCGCCCGACCAGGCGAATGCGACCAGGCTGCCGTCGGGGGACAATGCCGGCGGTCCCTCCGTGCCCGGGTACGATGCTAGTGGAAGCAGTTGCGTGGGAGTCGCGTCCGAAATCCGAGGCGCCCGCCACAGCAACACCGTGGCGATGATGGTCGCAACCACCACGAGACCGGCTAGGGTGATAGTCGCCTTCCCGACGGTCGCCACGCGCGGCGGCTCCGACAGTTCCGGGAGAACAAGTGGAGAAGCCGCATCGATGGGCAACGGTGCATTCGTCGCGAATACCGGCGCGTAGCTTCCCTTCGGCAGCGAGATGACGACCGGTTCGGACCGGCCCTCGTAGTACTCGCGAAGCTTGTCACGAAGCCGTCGGGCATCGACGCGGACGATGGGATCGGCGCCGCCGTCGAAGTTCGTTCCCTTCCCGTAGAGCTCGTTGGCGAGGACCGACTCCTTCAGCGACGATCCCTGCCCGGCCAGGTGTTGCTCGACGATGAACGTGAGGAAGCGCCGCAGCTGCTGGGATCGAGAAAAGGCCTCGCTCGCGAGGATCCTCGCGAGCTGTGCCCGGATCGCGGCGTCGGGCGGGTCGCTTCGGGCGTGGACTGTTGCAGTGCTTTCGGAGGGCATCGCGCGCGCCGCGGTGAGTCGAACGGAGTGTACACCAGCCTGATTCGGGGGTAGAACACCGTAAAGATCTGGCGCCATCACGTCGTGCGCCTCAGAGTTCGGGCCGCAACAGGAGGGAAGCTCCATGGCTCGAATCTCACGGCAGCTCACCACGGTCTCAGTCACGATTGTTCTCCTGCTCAGCAGTAGCAGCAGATCATTCCTTTCGCATAGCTTCGACCAGGCAGAGCTGGATGGCGGCCTCGACCCGAAGAAGCTCTTCGAAAAGGAAACATTCGGCGGCAACGGACGGACCTGCAGCACCTGCCATTTGAAAGACACAGGTACGCTGACCCTCGCGGACGTGCAGCGGACAATCGAGAAGGGCGACCCGGATCGATTGCTGGTGGACGACGCGCTGGACGAGGATGGCGTCGGGACCACGCGCATCCAGGCGCACGGGACGATCCGCATGCGAATCCCGCTTCCGCCGTGGCTGTCAATGGCGGATGATCCG
>DATFFJ010000079.1:0-2595 GCA_035250065.1 Aeromicrobium sp.
CGTCCCGGTCGGTTGCGACCGCCGGTCGCCATCGGTATCCTTGCGACCGCCCGAACGGACCGCGAGCCGAGGTAGCTCAGTTGGTAGAGCACCGCCCTGAAGAGGCGGGTGTCGTCAGTTCGAATCTGACCCTCGGCACCAGTCGGCGTGGCATCGGTCGGGCACATTGATACGGGCGGAAGTGGCTCAGTTGGTAGAGCATCACCTTGCCAAGGTGAGGGTCGCGGGTTCGAGTCCCGTCTTCCGCTCCATTTTCATGTCCGGTTGGTTGCGGACCGTGCCCGACCTGCTAGCGTGAGCGGCGGCCGATGCCCCGTCGTCTAGTGGTAGGACAGCGGACTTTGGATCCGTGAACCGAGGTTCGAATCCTCGCGGGGCAGCCAGCTGAGAATCGGTGGCGACGTGCCCGAGTGGTCAGGGAGCGGTCTGCAAAACCGCGTACACGGGTTCGATTCCCGTCGTCGCCTCCACATCCTGAGCGTGAAACCGGCGCTCAACTCATGGATTGAGATCTGCCCCTATGGCGGTGCCATCTGCCGGGTGAACGCCAGCAGCGCGAAGGTCACCGCGGCCATGACCACCATTCCGGAGCCCTATAGCTCACCCGGTGGCCTCCTCGTCCGCGCCGTGTGGTACACGCGACGAGTGTCCATACGACGACGATCACGACGGCAACCGGCACGGCGGAGTGTCGATGGTCATTACGCGGGAGAGCGCCGAGCCAAAGGCAGAGGGTCGGACACCTTGACGGTCCGGCCCTCCGATCGTGGATGGAGCAGCTCACGTGCCGGGTGCTGGCACGTCCGGTGCATTTGAGGCCCTACAAGGGGGGAAACGAATGAGCCGGCGGACCGGCTACGGGGGGAACGTAGCTGAACCGCCGGCTCGCTTGTACTCTACGCCCGCAGCGTCCGTTACCCCGCAACGGAAACGCCGCGAGGACCGCGTCTGAGATCCCACTCATGAGCCTTGTGCTAACTCAGGGCACGCTTCTGCGTTGTTCGGCAGCCACTACTCGAAGCGGCTGATCTCCGGGGCACCAAAAATGCGCGGCGCCAGAGAGGTCAAGATCGGCATCGACGCCGATGCCGCGATCTCCAGGTCTGTGCCGCGCCCCGTGACTTCCAGCGGCTGTCCGTCGACATCGACGGTCACGCGCACTTCCCACACGACGAGGTCGCCCGGGCCCGCGATCACGCATGTGGCTATTGACTCACCGGCGGCTGAGTCTCGGAGGCGTTTGATGTTCGATCCGGTTTCCATTCGGTCGTCCTCTCCATCACGGGAGCATGTTGATCTCCCGGTTCGGTTCGTCGCGATCAAGCTCCTCGGTCAATACACGCTGAAGGCACGGCCGGTGCCGCCAAGCCGAGGCTTAAGCCTTCTTTATCGAGGCTTATCGCCGACGAGCGTGTCTCGAGGCCGTTGGGCGATCGGCGGCACAGGGCCTGCACCGCGATCCGGGTACTGAGGAGATGACTTTGCACGACCAGGCCACCCGCGTTGTTTACGAGAATCAGCCGTACATCGTGGTGCGCGGCGCCGACGGTTCCGGCGAACGCGCGTACGGGCCGTTTACGCCGGGCACGGAACCGAACCTCGCCGAATGCGGTCCGGACACGGAGGTCCACGACCGTGGCCTACGAATGACACTCGTGGAGCTGCTGCCACTCAGTCCGGAGCTGCCTGCGAGCGAGGACACGCTGGCCGGCTCGTAGGTAGCACCCGCTCCCCAGGTAGCGACGTCGTTGCTGTCTTGGCGCCTTAGTCGCCGACGTTCGCGAAGGTTGGGCGCCCGGCCAGCCGATACGTCTGGACCATCACGCCGGTCGACGTCGACCTTGACTCGACGAGCTCGAGGTTGTGCGTCTGGCCACGCTCCGGGAAGAGGCGCAGCCCGTCGCCGACGATGACCGGGTAGATCCGCAGGTTGAGCTCGTCGACGAGGTCCCGATCCAGCAGCCAGCGGAGCAGCTCACCGCTGCCGTGGACCTGGAGCTCGCGGCCGGGCGCCGCCTTGAGCTCCCGGATCGCGGCCTCGACGTCGCCGTCGATGACATGCGTGTTCTGCCACGTCGGATTCTTCAACGTGGTCGAGGGCACGTATTTCGGCAGGGAATTGATGGCCTTGCCGAACGGATTGTCATCGTGCTGCGGCCAGTACGGCTCCCAGATCTCCCACGTCTTCCGGCCCAGCAGGAGCGCATCCGCGCGGTCGAACATTGAGGTCAGAATCGGCCCCATGTCCGCATCGGCATACGCGGCGGTCCAGCCGCCGCGATCGAAGCCGCCACGCCGGTCCTCGTCGGGGCCGCCAGGGCCCTGGTAGACGCCGTCGACGGTGAGCATCATCGATGCAGTCAGCTTCATTGCCATGGCTCCTTCGGTGCGCGCTGGATGAGGGTAAGACGAGCCGGCGGCCCGAGGCTCATCGGCGGCGCGGTGGTACCCTCGCGACGCTCAGGGAGCGTGCCGGAGTGGCGGAACGGCAGACGCAGCCGGCTTAAACCCGGCGGCCGCAAGGCGTGGGGGTTCGAATCCCTCCTCCGGCACCACCTACCCGGTTGGCGGCACGACGTCGCCGGGCGGCTTCAT
>DATFFJ010000080.1:0-6172 GCA_035250065.1 Aeromicrobium sp.
CAAGGCAAGCACGTCATGCGGGGAGCCAAGCGCGCGGTCGAGGCGTACCTGAACCTCGCCGACATCCCCGTCGCTCATGGCGGGCGCTACCTGTGGAACTGGAACGACCAGCCCGGCCGCACCGCCTCCGAGGTCGTCGAAGTCCTCCGCGCCACCGCAATCATCGAAGCGGCCAAGGAAGACGCCGCGCTGCTGGCTGAGGCGGGGCGGGCATGAGCGCCGAGACGTCGGTCGCCTTCAACCTGATCGGCATCGCGTTCGCCGTGGTGATCCTGATCAACGCCGCCCGAAACGACCAGCCGGGATTCACCATCGTTGGCGCTCTGTTGCTGGCGCTCAACACGTTCCTGCTGCTGGACAACTTGGGAGCGCTGTCATGACCCCCATCAACCGCGCCGCCCGCGTGACCCTCATCGTCACGGCCCTCGCGTTCATCGTCTTCGTGCTGGTCGCTGCTGCGGTCAACGCGGCGCTGGGTGGTGCGGTGTGAGCGGCGTCTGGGGCGGAAAGCTGTGCGCCTGCGAGTCCCGCGGCCTCTCCCTCGTCAAGCCCCCTGAGCCCCGACGCGCATGGCGCTACAGCGAAGTGCTCGACCGCATGGGCGACGCGTCCTATCAGGGCAAGCACGCTGCCGAGGTGGAGTCATGACCACCACCGAAACCCTCACCACCCTCGTCATCATCGCCCTGGCCCTCACCGCGCTCCTCTGGCTGCTGATCTGCGTCGGCGCGGAGGACCGCAAGACGATCCGTTGGCAGCGCACGACCATCGCCCAACAGAAGGCCAAGTTGGAAGAGGCGCAGCGGCAGGCTGACAACGACGCCGCGACGATCAAGGGCCTGTTCAAGCTGCTGGTCCGCAAGCACACGGGCATCGAGGACGCTCCGGTTCCGTACATGCCGACCGAGCAAGAAGTCATGGCCGACGTGCTGCGGTTCCGGCCGCAGATCAACGCGCTTGATGGTGGTGAGGGCGCATGAAGTACAAGAACAGTCGCCTGCACATCAAGTTGCGCTACTGGTTCTCGCGCTGGCCTCTCGCCAACCAACTGAACCGTCTGTCGTGGATGTGCTGGTGCGACCTCGTGGACTGGGCGCTTGCTGGACGCAAGCCTCGCGATGAGCGCCAGCGTCTCGTGCTGGATGACGGTGGCGACCGGTACCGCGTATTGAACCGCACGAGCGCGGACGGTTGCCGCATCGATGCGGCCGCGCAGGGGGTCTGCTACTGCGGCAAGTTCCGGACCCTCGCGGCCCAGGAGCAATACGGCATGGGCCCCGGCATCGTCGTTGAGGCATCGGACGGTGCGTCATGACCACACGCCTCTACACCGGTCACATCCCGCCCGAGTCCCTGCCGCACTGGGTTGACGACGGCACCCCCCTGCATCCCGAGGGAATCCCCGTCCTGGTGCGCATCTACGACGACGGCACCGCTGAGGTTGCGGTCCGCGACACGACCTATGGGCGCTGGTTGCTGCCTGCCGAGTTGAAGGAAGAGGTGTCGGGATGAGCATCGACGTCGTCATCGAGCAGGACGCCGCAACCTTCGCCGTCCGACCGCCCTTCGGCAAGCCGGTCACCTTCGTGGTCACCGAGAAGAACGTCAACGTGTCTCGCCAGACCGGCTCGTTCGTTGCCCGCCGCGAGGCACCGCGCTTCGTGGTTGGGCTCAAGGGTTCGCATGGCAACGGGTTCAGCCACCACACGACATTCGAGGCAGCGTGCTCCCGGGCGCTGTCCCGAGCTCGCCGCTACGACCGGGCGTACTCGGTCCCGAGGCGGGTGGCGGCATGACGATCACCGACTCGAACGAGCAGTGGGCCACGTGGCTCGCCCACTCGGTCCGTGATGCCAACGCGCTCCAGGGCAACCCGCTGACTGCCGAGCAGGTCGAGCGGGCGTACGTCGAGGCGCTGGAAACGTTCGCCGGCCCGAGCCGCTACGACCCGACCGCCGACATCGACCCGGACATCGACCCGGGCCACTGCGAGCCCGAACTAGCAGACCGACAGGCCGCCATCGAGTGGGGCCGCGCGACAGGAGTGGACCGATGAGCGAGTGGAAGCCGGGCGACGTGGCTGCAACCGAGTACAACGGCGTGCGGTCTCGCGCGCTGGTGGTGAAGGGAGGCTGGCTCTGTCCAGCCGGACACGACCGAGGACCGCACTGGCATGCAGTCGGTGGTGGATGGCACCCGCTCGACGACGACGCCGTGACGTTTCGCCGCCTCGCCGTCATTGACCCCGAGGACCGCCAGCAGGTCGAGCGGCTGGGGCTCGCCTATCTCGACATGGCAACGACTCGCGGCGGCCCCGACCGAGACGCTTTCGACATCCCGGAAACCGTCGAGCAGATGCAGGCCGCGCTCCGCGAGTACGCCACCCCGACGCCGCCGAAGCCTGAGGAGCCGACAGCGCTGGGCGCGGTGGTCGTCGATAGCCACGAGGTTGAGTACGTCCACCTCGGTTCCGGACTCTGGACCTACGGGACGACGGACGGCCCCGCTGGATCCTTTGCGTGGCCCAACGTCGACGCTGTTCGCGTCCTCTCCCCCGGCGTGGAGGTGGACCAGTGAGCACCGCAGCACGCCCGTTCACCCTGCCCGCGCAGGTACTCCACGAGCGACCTGACGTAGCCGACCTTCCCCGGGCGCTGGGTGCGTTCTTCGTGCAGGCGGGGGTGGAGGGCGCATGACCGAGAACGCAGGTCGCGTCATCACGATGAACGCCCAACTCCCGCCTCTCCACATCCCCTACCCCCAGTGCGGCCACTGCGGCGAGGACGTCGACATCGACGACGGAGTCGCATGGTGTCAGGGATGCCGGATCCAGTGGGACCGCATCGACGACGGCCGTGAGGCAACGCCCGATCCGAACCGCGAAGGAACCGACGTCCCCTGTTCGATCGTCGTCGGCAAGCAGGACCCGCCGCACTACGACAAGCGCGGCTACCACTACGAGCCGCAGCCGCCCAAGCCGTGCATCCTCCCGTCCGGTCACGAGGGCGACCACATCTGCCCTTACGACGTGCGATTCACCCCGCCCGCTGACGGACAGGGGGCGACGTCGTGAACCCTCCGCACTCGATCCGCGCACACATCGCCATCACCTGCGAACTCGTGCGCCTCACCCTTGGCGGACGCCCTGACCGCCCCGAACTCTGCGACTTCGTCCTAGACGACCGCACCCAGCACCGACCCAAGCGACGGACCAGGAGGAAGCGATGAGCACCACCGCTGACCGCCTCGCTGAGCAGATCCACAACCTGTGGTGCCTGTCGTACCGCGGCGGCGTCACCTGCGACGTCACCTCGCACGCGGCAGCCGCCCGCGAGTCCACCGCCGAACTGTCCGAGCGCTACCCGTTCTTCGACCTCAAGGCCCCGGATGGCTATCTCGAACTCGCCAGGGGACTCCTCGCCAACGGTTGGCTTGTGCCCGTCCGCTGCGGCCGCATCGACGCCCACGACCCCCACGACTGGAACGGACGGCGCTGCATGGGGCCACCCGTCACCGAGGGCGGCCAACAGTGCGTCTGCGGGCACCCGGTCGCAGGATGTACGTGCGAGCAGGAGTTGGCTGATGAGCGCGCGAGGGAGTGGTTGGAGTGACCGCCCTGACTCGACTCGTCCGCGACCTGGACGAGAACGCCTACCACTCCGACCTGACGACGCTCTCGGCATCCGGCGCCAAGGTGCTGCTCGGCAAGCGACCGCCCGCCGAGGACTCCGACGCGATCATGCTCGGCCGACTCGTCCACACGGTCATCCTCGAGCCGCACAAGCTCGACAGGTACGCCGTGCTGAATGCGGAGGTCGTCGGCGTCAAGAAGGATGGTTCGCCAGCGTCGAACCCGCGCAACACCGACGCGTGGCGTGATGCCGTGTTCGCTGCCAAGCAGGCCGGGCTGACGGTCATCGACGGCCAGACGCTCGCGCACGCCGAAGCCATGGCCGAGGCCGTCCGCAAGCACCCCGAGGCCGCACGACTCCTCGCCGCCGCCACCGACCGCGAGATCAGCGCGTACGCCGAGCATCCCAGCGGCGCACCCGTCCGGGCTCGGCTCGATCTGCTGGGGCCGGACTTCGTGGGTGACATCAAGTCCACCCGTGACGCCGACCCCGCCAACTTCGGCCGGGCCATGAATGCGTACGGCTACCACATCAGCGCCGGCAACTACGTCGACTGCGCACGGGCCAACGGGATCGAGGTCAAGCGCTTCGACCTGATCGCCGTCGAGAAGGAGCCGACGCCTGGTGGCGACTACCGCGTGTCCGTCATGGAGATCCACCCCGACGCGATCGACAAGGGCCGCGAGCTGATGGCCGAGGCGTGCGCTCGGTGGCTGGCTCTGGGTAGGCGGATCGACCTGCCGGGCTACGGCGACGAGCGGCACGTGATCGACCTTCCTCCGTACGTCTACGACGACGACTTTGAAGACATCCAGATCAATCTTGGAGAGGCATCTTGATGACCACCCTCTGTTTCATCGACACCGAGACGACTGGTCTCGACGCACGCATCCACCAGCCCTACGAGGTGTGCTTCTGGCGAGAGGACTCCGACGGGCCCACGACGCTGAACCTGCCGCACTCGCTGGAGTTCGCCGACGCCACAGCGCTAGGCATCGGGGGCTATCACGACCGGGGCTTCACGCCTCACGACTACACCCAGATGGCGAACACCTGCCGATTCAAGTTGGTGGCCAACCTCCGTGGCGTGACGCTCGTGGGCAGCAACCCCGCCTTTGACGCGGCGATGTTGACCCGCTTCATCGGCGCCCCCGTCTGGCACTACCGACTCATCAACGTGGCCGAGGGTGGCATGTGGACGTTCGGCTGGGACCGCCCCAAGGGTCTCGCTGACGTTGCCGCCGAGTGCCGCTCTCGAGGCTACGAGATCCCCGAGCCGGACCACACCGCCGAGGGCGACGTTCGGGCCACCCGGGCTGTCTACGAAGCGCTGCGCTCGATCCGAATGGCGGTCTGACCATGGACATCGCCAACTCACTCGCCCCCCGCTCCGACCAACTCAACGCAGACGATCTCGTGGCCGGCCCGCAGACCTTCACCATCCGCGAGGTGGTCGGCGGCAAGGCTGAGCAGCCGTTCGACTTCCTGCTCATGGAGACCGACCGCGCATTCCGACCTGCCGTCACCATGCGCCGGCTCATCGCCGCAGCATGGGGGACGAACGGAGACGCCTACGTCGGACGCCGCCTGACCGTCTACCGCGACCCGACGATCCGCTTCGGCAAAGATGTCGTCGGCGGGATTCGGATCAGCCACATGTCGCACATCGACAAGCGCGTCGAGGTGAAGCTTCAGGTCACCCGAGGCAAGCGGGAGACGTTCGCTGTGGACCCACTACCCGAACTCTCGGAGATGGACGCCCTCAAGGCCGCGTGGCGAACCGCAAGCGCCCAGCGGCGCAAGGTCATCGAGGCTGAGGTCGCGAGGCTCAACGCGGGAGCCGAGTCATGAGCGGCGGCTTCTTCGGCTTCATCAGCCACGACCAGGACGCACCCATCGAACTAGTGCCCGACGTGCTCAACCCCGGCGACAGGCTGCCCGGCATCTACTCGCCCAAGCGCCCCTGCATGGCCGTGCGCGACTCGTACGAGCAGTTCCCCGCGAGGTGCGCACGAGTCCAGGGCCACGAGGGCAACCACGCGTCCGGCGCGATGAAGGTGCACGAAGCGTGGTGGGAACAGTGATCTCCCTTCGCTCCCTTCGCGACTGGCTGGCCGACACGTTCTGGGGCCCCGTCGACCGGGCCGTCAACTGCTGGATCAACGACGTGAGTGAGGACGACTGATGAGCGAGCGGAAGCACGACCCCGCGTGGGTGGACAAGGCTGCCGAGGCCCACTACGAGGCGTGGTCTCTGAACACTGCCGAGCGTAATGGTTGGGACGACGTCGCAGCCCACAACCTGGGCATGACCATCGCCGTGCTCGACGCCGTAGCCGCCGACATCGCCGCCGCCGAACGCGAGCGAGTGGCTGCCGCCATCGAAGCTCTCCCTGGCCCCGGTCTCGTGGGCATTAAGGGCTGGCCTGCGGCACATCAAGAGTCATACCTGCTGGCCATTGAGGAAGCCGCCCGGGTCGCCCGCCTCCGTGGGGGTGAGGGCTCATGAGCGGGCACGTCATCCGCTGGACCTTCGAGCGT
>DATFFJ010000081.1:0-2333 GCA_035250065.1 Aeromicrobium sp.
TCCACGGCACTCAACGTAGTGCCCAGTGCGGCTAGTTGCATGACCTATCCCCTTGTGTTGCGAAGTCCCCCCCAGGACCGGTAACTCCCGACAGTGGCAGGTGCGGGGTGCGGGGTCAAGGGGGCTACATACCTAGATGCATACCTAAATAAAGGTAAAGGTTCCGCGTGTTTCCTTGCGGTGCGGGTTTTTGCGGGTCATAGTCGGCACACAACCGGACGCAAGAACCATCCAGCGGGAAGTGGGGATTCACATGGCAGTAGGTGCAGCGGGGCCGCTGTTCCTTACTCGGGAACAAGCAGCAGAGGCGTGCAACGTCTCCCTCGATACCATCCGTCGGGCCATCGGGAAGGGCACCCTCCGCGCCAAGCGGACGGGCGACAACGGTGGCGGGAAGTACCTCATCAGCCCGGACGCACTCCAGGCGTGGTTCGAGGAGCTTCCCGATGCCTGACGTGAATGGCAACACGATCGCGGTCGGTTTCATCGCCGCCACCGCGTTGATCGCAGCGGCCGGGGCGCTCGCCATGCGGTGGCTGGATCGGCGTGTGACGGGTTGGGCGAATGTCACTGACCAGGACGCGGCATGAACGCCCCCGTACAGATCGGCCGCGTCGTGTTCTGGCTGCCGGTTGCCGCCCCTCGCCCGAAGGTGGCGACGGCATGAGCGGCACCCTGCACTCGCTGATGTGCCCCATCCGTGCACGCTGGCGGCGCCACCGGTACCACCAGCCGTTCTGGAGTGATGACAAGACCGCGCAATTGCTCGGCGTCGCACACTTCGGCTGCCCCCGCTGCGGCCGTTGTGCGATCCGTGATCGAGCCGAGGTGTCGGCATGAGCAGGCTCACCGAGCCGCAGGTGACGTGCCTGTGGGGGCTTTGGCTGGGATCGAAGGGTCGGGGGTCGAATGCCCGAACCCTTGAGTCCCTGCGTCACCGCGGCCTCGCGTTCAGCATGAAACACCAAGGCGAGGAGGTGTGGGAGCCGACCTCGGCTGGCAGCGCTCTCGTCGCCGCCCTCTCTGAGAGCGAGGAATCGTGAACGCGGACACGTTGCGTCGGGCTGCGGCGCAGATCCGCAATGACCGTGGCGGTGTCGTGTCCCGGAACACTGAAGACGGTCGTCGCTGGCTCCCCGTAGCCGACTGGCTCGACGCCGAAGCCGAGTCGCATCGCGCCGATCTCGTCGGCCCGTTCCCGTCGCAGTGCTGCCGGATGTCGCAAGCCCTCGCCGTCGCCCGCGCCTACCTCGGGGAGTCCTCATGAGGTCCACCCTCGTCGCCCTGGTCGCGGTCCTGGCCCTCACCCCGCCGGCAGCCGCCCACCACGACACCAACCTCCCCGTGTGCGTCAACCACCAGGTCCCCGACAAGGGGTCGTGCATCTACGACGCCCGCCACTCCCCCGACGCCGACTCCATCTACGCCCCCGTCAGCTACCGCCTCTGGGCTGACGGGACACAGGTCTACGTCACCCACCACCGCGCCCACCACCTGCTCTACGGGGCCAAGGCGTGAACGTGCTTACCGACGCCGAGCGCGAGGCACTGGACGAGGCGCTGTGGGGAGGCCGCATCTACGACGACGTGCCCGCCGTGGTCGAGCAGATCAAGCGTGACGCCGTGAAGCACGTCATGGCGCGGATTCAGGCTTTGGCTGATGAGTGGGACAAGGCCGACCTAGTCGTCACGCGCACTTGCTCAAGCCGTCTCCGCGCTGCTCTGGCCCGCCCCACCGACGAGGCCACGCCATGAGCCGCCACATCCTCGCCGTCTTCGCTGTGGCCCTGTTTGTCGGCCCCTGGCTCACACGCCTCTGAACTTCCGTCCGCCGCTGCAAACGCACCGAGGGGGAGCGGCGGACGGGACCAACCAAAAAAGCGCGAGGCCCGCGGACGGCTAGGAACCGGCGGGCCTCGCAACCAACAAACAGAAGGGTACACCGACCATGAACACGTCAGAGATTCTGAACAAGGCAGCCGACCTCATCGAAGAACAGGAGGGCTGGACCTCCGGCTCCGGCTGGCCCGGTGAGGCTGAGTACGGGGGCAGCGAGACAGGTGGCCTCTGCCTGGAGGGCGGCATCATGGCCGCGCTCGGCATCAAGTTCGGACAGCGGTGGGACGACACCTTCAAGACGTGCCCCGCCGTCCATGCGGTCAACGCCTACCTCGAGCGCCCAGCTGGTCACGCCCTCTACGGCTGGAACGACATGCCGGGCCGCACCGCCGACGAGGTGGTTGAGGTCCTCCGCGCGGCCGCCGTCATCGAGGCTGCCCGCGAGGAGCAGGACGCCGCCTGGGCCACCTACGCCGAGCAGGTGTCGGCGTGATC
>DATFFJ010000082.1:0-2763 GCA_035250065.1 Aeromicrobium sp.
GTGATGTCGTCAGCCGGGTCGATGACTGCCGGTGAGAGCCGGGTGATCTTGACGATCACATCCCCGGGTTCTTCAGCGTGGGCGGGGGACGGACCGAGGACGGCGCCCGAGAGAGCCAGGGCGGCGAGGGCAGCGCTGGGCGCTCGAAGCCGCCCGACCGTTCTACGCCGCCGCACCTGTCGAGAATAGCGACGGCGCGCGAGGACACCGGGCCCTGACGCGCTCGCCGTAGAGTGTGGCCACCATGCTGAGTCCCGAGGAGCGTGCGCGGATCGACGCGCTGGTGCGGTCCGAGCCGGCCCTCGTCGAACTTGGCGGGCGGTTCGACGAGGCCGGGTTCGAACTGGCGCTGGTGGGCGGACCGGTCCGCGATGCGCTGATGGGACGCGCCAGCCAGGACTGGGACCTCACGACCAGCGCGCGGCCGGAGGACGTCGAGCGCCTGATCTCGGGCTGGGCCGACGCGGTCTGGGACGTTGGACGCGAGTTCGGCACGATCGCGCTGCGCAAGGGCACGGCGCAGGTCGAGATCACCACCTATCGCTCCGACGAGTACGACCTGTCCTCGCGCAAGCCGGAGGTTCGGTTCGGCGATTCCCTGGCTGGCGACCTGTCGCGGCGCGACTTCACGGTCAATGCCATGGCGGTGCTGCTGCGGGCTTCCGACGGCGCTGGCCTGGCATGGGACTTTGTTGATCCGCACGGCGGCCTGGCGGATCTCGTCGCGCGGACGCTGCGCACACCGGTGGCCGCAGCGATTTCGTTCGGGGATGATCCGCTGCGGATGATGCGGGCTGCGCGCTTCGTCGCCCAGCTGGAGTTTGAGGCACATCCGGAAGTGACGGCGGCCATCTCGGCGATGGCCGATCGCCTCGACATCATCTCCGCCGAGCGAATCCGGGACGAATTGGTCAAGTTGATTTGCGCAGATCACCCGGTGCCAGGTTTGCGTGTTCTCGTCGAGACCGGGCTGGCCGATCGTGTCCTGCCCGAACTGCCGGCCCTGAAGCTCGAAAGCGACGAGCACCATCGGCACAAGGACGTCTACGAGCACTCCCTGACCGTCCTCGAGCAGGCGATCGCGCTTGAGCGTCTTCGGCAGGTGCCAGACGCGCCGGACGCAGTGCTTCGCCTGGCGGCGCTGCTGCACGACATCGGCAAGCCGAAGACGCGCCGCTTCCAGCCCGGCGGCACGGTGACGTTCCACCATCACGACGTCGTCGGCGCGAAACTGGCGCGCAAGCGGCTGCGGGCGCTTCGCTTCAGCAATGACGAGATCGACGACATCGCGCGCCTGGTCGAGCTCCATCTCCGCTTCCACGGCTACGGGGCAGGCGAGTGGACCGACTCCGCGGTCAGGCGCTACGTGCGTGACGCCGGCGACCAACTGGAGCGCCTGCACATCCTGACGCGAGCCGACTGCACCACGCGCAACGAGCGCAAGGCGGCGCGGCTTCAGCGCACGTATGACGAGCTCGAAGGACGCATCGCGGCGCTGGCCGAGCAAGAGGAGCTCGACGCCATGCGACCGGATCTCGACGGGAACCAGATCATGCAGGTCCTGGGCATCGGGCCGGGCCGCGACGTGGGCGATGCGTACAACTTCCTGCTCGAGTTGCGATTGGAGAAGGGCCCGCTGGGCGAGGAGGCAGCGACCGAAGCGCTGAAGGCGTGGTGGGCTACGCGCTAGGTTGGTCAGCGATGGGATCCCTCGTGCACGAAGGTGTGACCGATGTCCCCGTGGAGAAGGTCTTCGACTACCTGGCCGACTCGAGGAACATCCAGCAATGGTTCTACGGAGTCCGTAGCATCGAGCCGCTCACGGACCAGATCCGCGGCCTGGGTTCGACCTTCTCGATCACGTTGAACGTCGGAAAGCCGGTCAGCGCCAAGATCGAGTGCACTGAGTTCGTCGAGAACGAGCTGATCGTCGTGCGCACCTTCGACGGTCCGGATGCCTCGTCGCGCTGGACCTTCGCTCCCGAAGGGGCCGGCACCCGTATGCGTGGCGAGTTCACCTTCACGCTGCCTGGTGGGGTGGCCGGGGCGGCGTTGGGCGCACTGGTCAAGCCGTTTGCCGCGGTTGCGGTCAAGCAGACCGCGGCAAACATCGTGAAGTACGCGGGCCGCTAGACCGGCGTCAGCGCTCCTCGTCGCCCCGGATGAAGGCTTCGAGCCTCGCCCGGCCGACGTCGTCAGGACGCTGTTCCGGCGGCGACTTCATCAGGTAGGACGACGCGCTCAGCAGCGCACCGGCGATGCCCCGATCCTTGGCGATCTTGGCCGCTCGGATGGCGTCGATGATGATGCCGGCCGAGTTCGGGGAGTCCCAGACCTCGAGCTTGTACTCCAGGTTCAGCGGTACGTCGCCGAACGCGCGGCCTTCGAGCCGCACGTAGGCCCATTTGCGATCGTCGAGCCAGGCGACATAGTCGGAGGGTCCGATGTGGACGTTGCGCGAGTCCTTCAAGCCTGCGAGCGAGCCCGTCAGGTTGGAGGTGACGGACTGCGTCTTGGAGATCTTCTTGGACTCGAGGCGCTCACGCTCGAGCATGTTCTTGAAGTCCATGTTGCCGCCGACATTGAGTTGGTACGTGCGATCCAATGCCACGCCGCGGTCCTCGAACAGCTTGGCCAACACGCGGTGGGTGATGGTGGCGCCGACTTGGCTCTTGATGTCGTCGCCGATGATCGGGACGCCTGCGTCCTCGAACTTCTTGGCCCACTCCGGGTCGGAGGCGATGAAGACGGGTAGGGCGTTGA
>DATFFJ010000083.1:0-16863 GCA_035250065.1 Aeromicrobium sp.
CCGTCCAACACCGGCGGTGGCATGCTGGCCGGCACGGCCGCCGGCGCGGCGACCGACCTGCTCGACGACGCCTGGTGGGGTCCGACGATCCCGCTGCCGGGCCGCGCGTGGTTCTGCCTGGCCGAGCGCAACCTGCCCGGCTCGATCATTGTCAACGCCGCAGGTCAGCGCTACATGAACGAGGCACTGCCGTACGTCGAGGCGACGCATGAGATCTACAAGGGCGAGGCGACGGGAGTAGGCCACGTGCCGTCGCAGATGATCTTCGACACGACCTATCGCAATCGCTACCTGTTTGCCGGCGTTCCGGGCCGCCAGCCATTCCCCGGAAGTTGGTACAAGGCGGGCGTGGTCAAGCGTGCCGACACCCTCGAGGAGTTGGCCGAGAAGATCGGCGTTCCGGCCGATGCGCTGAAAGCCACCGTGGAACGGTTCAACGGCTTCGCCAGGACGGGCGTCGACCAGGACTTCCACCGCGGCGAGAGCGCGTACGACAAGTACTACTCCGACCCAACCGTCAAACCGAACTGCTCGCTGGCACCGCTGGAGAAGGGGCCGTTCTACGCGGTCACCATCGTCCCCGGCGACCTCGGCACAAAGGGCGGCCTGGTCACCGACGAGCACGCCCGCGTTCTTCGCGAGGACGGCTCCGTCATTCCCGGGCTGTACGCCGCCGGCAATGTGTCGGCGTCGGTCATGGGGAACACCTACCCCGGCCCGGGCGGAACGATCGGCCCGGCCCTCGTGTTCGGCTATCTGGCCGCTGAAGACCTCGCTGAAGGGACCGCCTGATGCCCATCGACCCCAGCAAGGCCATCGGCGCCGACCTACCTGAGGTCTCCTTTGAGTGGTCGGACTCCGACGTGCTGCTGTACCACTTGGCCATCGGAGCGGTCGACCTGCGCTACACCCTCAACAACGACGACCTGCAGGTGCTGCCGGCGTTCGGCGTCGTGGCGCCCAGCTTCCACGAGACGAATCCACCGGCCCTCGACCTGCCGGGCTGCGACATCAACCTCGCCCAGGTGCTCCATGGCTCGCAGGGCATCGAGGTGCACCGCCCCATTCCGACGTCGGGGTCGGCGACCTTGCGTACGCGTATCACCGACGTCTGGGACAAGGGCAAGGCCGCGGTGATCGTGCAGCAGGGCGACGCGGCCGACAGCGACGGCAACCCCCTGTGGACCGTGACGTCGACGATCTTCGTACGGGGTGAAGGCGGCTGGGGCGGCGACCGCGGGCCCACGACGTCAGTCCAGCTTCCCGACCGGCCGGCTGACACGACAGCGTCGTACCAAGTCACGCCGCAGCAGGCGCTGCTCTACCGGCTCTGCGGCGACCGAAATCCGCTGCACGCCGATCCGGAGTTCGCGGCGAAGGCCGGGTTCCCGGCACCAATCCTTCATGGCCTGTGCACATGGGGAATCACCCTCCGTGAGGCCACCGAAGCGCTACTCGGCGGGGACGCGGCCGCGGTTCGCAGCTTCTCGGCCAAGTTCGCCGGCGTCGTCTTCCCGGGCGAGCAGCTGGACATCGACCTCTGGGACGAAGGTGACCGAGTGCTGATGAAAGCGACGGTCGAAGGCCGCCCCGCACTGTCCGACGTCGTCTTGGTGAAAGCCTGATGAGCACCGAACTTCCGGCGCCTGTCCCCGTCGCTGACGTCACCGCGTGGAGTGACGACGTCGACGTCGTCGTGATCGGCTTCGGGATCGCCGGCGGTTCGGCGGCTCTCGAGGCCGCCCGTGCGGGCGCCCGCGTCATTCTGCTGGAGCGGGCCGCGGTCTACGGCGGGACCAGTGCCATGGCCGGGGGCCATTTCTATCTCGGCGGGGGCACCGCCGTGCAGAAGGCGACCGGCATCGAGGATTCGGCCGAGGAGATGGCCAAGTACCTCACCGCGGTCAGCCGGGAACCCGAGCCGGACAAGATCGAAGCCTTCTGCCACGACTCGGTCGAGCACTTCGACTGGCTGGAGGCGCTCGGGTTCGAGTTCGAGCGCTCCTTCTTCCCGGGCAAGGCGGTCATCCAGCCGGGTACCGAAGGCGTCATGTTCACCGGGAACGAGAAGGTCTGGCCGTTCAAGGACCACGCCAAGCCGGCAGCCCGCGGGCACAAGGTGCCCGTCCCGGGAGACACCGGCGGGGCGAAGCTGGTCTTGGACTGTCTGAACGACCGTCTGGCCGAGGCTGGCGTCGAGATCCGGTACGAAACTGGGGCCAGCGCATTGGTCGTGGAGGACGACCGGGTGGTCGGCGTCCGGTGGCGTCGCTTCAAGGACAGCGGATTCATCCGGGCCAACGGTGTTGTGATCGCGGCCGGCGGATTCGTCGGCAACGCCGAGATGGTCGCCGAGCACACGCCATCGCTGGGCTCGGGAAAGTTGTTCCCGCTCGCGTCCACGTACGACGACGGCTTGGGCCTGCGCCTCGGCGCAGCCGTGGGCGGCGCCTGGAAGTTCATGGACCAG
Organism: Aeromicrobium sp.; assembly: GCA_035250065.1. GTDB lineage: Bacteria > Actinomycetota > Actinomycetes > Propionibacteriales > Nocardioidaceae > Aeromicrobium. The sequence continues at coordinate 2,471 of DATFFJ010000083.1, forward strand.
GCCTTCCAGACCGCACCGTTCTACCCACCGTCGATCCTGCTGACCGGGATCATCGTGAACAAGCACGGCGAACGGTTCGTCGCCGAGGACTCGTACCACTCGCGCACGTCGGCGTTCGCCCTCGAGCAACCGGACTCCGTCGCCTACCTGATCGTCGACTCGGCACACATCGAGCATCCGTCGTTCCCGCTCTGCCCGTTCATCGACGGATGGGAGACGGTGGCGGAGATGGAAACTGACTTGTCGATTCCCCAAGGCCGTCTTCAGGCCACGCTCGACCGCTACAACACCTATGCGGCGAAGGGCGAGGACCCAGATTTCCACAAGGCCGCCGAATGGCTCGCGCCGCAGGACCACGGGCCGTGGGGCGCCTTCGACCTGTCGCTTGGCAAGGCGATGTATGCCGGGTTCACCATGGGAGGGCTGGCCACCACCGTCGACGGCGAGGTTCGGCGCGAGGACGGTTCGGTCGTGCCGGGGCTGTACGCCGCGGGTGCGTGCGCTGCCAACATCGCGCAGGACGCCAAGGGCTACGCCTCCGGACTGCAACTGGCCGACGGCTCCTACTTCGGCCGCCGCGCCGGAAGGCATGCCGCGAGCCGCTAGCGCTCCAAAGCGAACACCCGGCGCGCGTTCCCCTCAAGGAATGCATCCAGCGTCACCTCGTCAAGCTCGAGCGAGCCCAGGTGCTCGAGCGCTTGAGCGTGAGTGATCATCGGGTAGTTGGTTCCGAACATGACCTTGGTGCGCCCACGTCCCCGCAGGTAGTCGATCAACTCAGCCGGGTAGCGCTGCACGGTGTAGGCGCTGGTGTCGATGAAGACGTTCGGGTGCTTGTCGGCGACGGCGATCATCTCGAGGGTCCACGGATACCCAATGTGGCCGCAGACGATGGCGAGATCGGGGAAGTGGAGGGCGATCTGGTCGATGTACGGAATCGGCCGGCCAGTCTCGCTCGGGCGGAGCGGGCCGGTGTGCCCGACCTGTGTGCAGAACGGCACCCCAAGCTCGACGCATTCGGCGAACAGTGGGTAATAGAGAGCGTCCGTCGGTGGCAATCCCCACAGCCACGGCACGACGCGCAACCCCACGAAACCGTCGTCACGAACGCGCCGCCGCAGTTCGCGGACGGCCCGCACCGGGTCGTGGAGGTCGACCGCCGCGATGCCACGGAAGCGATCGGGCTGCGCGGCAACCCATCCGGCCACGTCATCGTTGCTGATGAGCGCGCCTTCGCGTGGCGAGTGCCATGCGGAGAGCAGCCCCATGCCGATGTCGGCTTCATCGAGGCACGCCGTCGTGAACTCGAGCGGCAGGTCGTCGGTGACGGCAGGCTGTCCGGTCCAGCGACGCAGTGAGTCGAACATCTCGTGCTGGGAGAAGCGCGGCGTGGGATGTTGCATCCAGACGTCGATGGTCACGGAAATGACGGTACCGGCCGGGATGCCGTCCCCAGTCCGGTCGGACCACCTGCTCGACCGAGCGGCCTGACCGGCTGGCGGTCATACGGTTGCTTCGTGATCAGCGAGGCCAGCCGCCGCCGGCGATTGCACAAGCACCGCCTGCGGCATCTGCGAAACGCGGCCGTGGCCTGCGCGATCGTCGCGGCGGTCGCGGTCGCAGTCTGGGCCGTGCTCCGCGTCGATACCCCATCACCGGATGATCAGCTCGGTCCGCTTCCCGGTCCCATGCCAGCCGCGGTGGCGACCACGCCTCCCACGGCTCCGACGTCCTCGCCAGGGCCGGCTGCGAACACACCGTTGGTGCGCCTCGCCGTGCTGGGTGATGCCGGCACGCGCGAAGCCATGCAGGCCAAGGTCGCAGCCCAAATCGCGGCCGCAGACCGGCAGGGCCGGCCGTTTGGCGCGCTCCTTATCACCGGGGACCTGATCTACGAGGAGGGTGAGGCCGACCTGACTGAAGCCTCCGTGGTCCGGCCGTACGCCTCGACGTTCACCAAGACCGAGATCATCGCGGCGATCGGAAACCACGACATCGAAAGTGATGAAAGCGATGAGATCATGCAGCACCTGGGGCGCCCTGGTCCGGTCTACGTCCAGGACGTCGGTCCGGTTCGGGTGATCTCGTTGGACTCGAACAACGTCAGCTCCGCTCAGACAGAGTGGCTCAGCAGCGTCCTCGACCAGCCCCGGCCGGCCAACTCCTGGGTGATCGTCATCCTGCATCATCCGCCGTTCTCCTCCGGTAGGCACGGGTCGGAGGAGAGCGTCCGGCGGGCGTGGGTTCCGCTCTTCGCGCGGCATGGTGTGAACCTCGTCCTGGCCGGGCACGACCACAGCTACGAACGAACCAAACCGCAGAGTGGCGTGACGTACATCGTCTCGGGCGGCGGTGGGAAGGAGCTGTACGACGTCGGCCGGTCCTCGTTCACCGCGACGAGCGCGAAGAAGCATCACTTCGTCGATCTCACCGTCTTCGCCCGCGAGATCCAGGGCCGCGCCATCGACAGCAATGGCCAGGTGTTCGACACCTTCGTCATACCGCTCGAAGACTCCGCCAACTAGGCCGAAAGAATCAACCCGCTCGTCGGGACGCCCGTCCCCGCCGTGACGAGCACGTGGTTGACCTCGGGGACCGGATTGACCGATGTCCCGCGAATTTGGCGCACCGCCTCGGCGATGCCGTTCATGCCGTGGATGTAGGCCTCACCGAGCTGTCCGCCGTGGGTGTTGATCGGCAGCCGGCCGCCGATTTCGATGGCTCCGTCACGGATGAAGCCAGGCGCCTCGCCGCGTCCGCAGAAGCCCAGTTCCTCGAGCTGCATGAGCACGTACGGCGTGAAGTGGTCGTAGAGGATGGCCATCGGCAAGTCAGCGGGACTCAGCCCGGACTGCCGCCACAGTTCGCGCCCCACGACGCCCATCTCGGGAATCCCGATGTCGTCGCGGTAATACGACGTCATGACGAACTGGTCCGCGCCACTGCCCTGTGCCGCCGCGCTGATCACGGCGGGCTTCTGGGTCAGGTCGCGCGCCCGCTCGGCGCTGGTGATGACAAGCGCGACTGCGCCATCGGACTCCTGGCAACAGTCCAGCAAGTGGAGCGGATCGACGATCATGCGCGAGGACTGGTGCTCGTCCAGTGTGATCGGCTTGCCGTGGAAGAACGCCGCGGGGTTCGTGGCCGCATGACGACGGTCGGCGACGGCCACCCGGCCGAAATCCTCCGACGTCGCCCCGTACTCATGCATGTAGCGGCGGGCCTGCATCGCGACCGTTGCTGCAGGGGTGCCCAGGCCGAACGGATAGGTCCACGCGTTGTCCAAGCCGTTGGTGTTGATCTGCGTGGCCGCGGCGAGCGAGACCTGGCCAAACCGGGCGCCGGAGCGCTCGTTGAAGCCGCGGTAGGCCACGACGACGTCTGCCACACCGGTCGCCACCGCCATGGCCGCCTGCTGCACCGTGCCGCACGCAGCGCCGCCGCCAAAGTTGATCCGACTGAAGAAGCGCAGCTCCGGGATGCCGAGCTCACGAGCCACCGCGATCTCTGAAGAGGTGTCCATGGTGAAGGTCGTGAGTCCGTCGACGTCCTGCGGCGTCAGCCCGCAGTCAGCCAGCGCCGCCTGCACGGCTTCCACGGAGAGCTGCAGCTCGGAGCGTCCAGACTCCTTCGAGAACTCGGTGGCGCCGATACCAACGATCGCCGCCCGGCCGGACAGCCCACTCATGACGCTTCCACGCGAACCGTGGCGATGATGTGGTTGCCGGCGGGCGCAGACGCCGTGACCGTGATCGTCGCGACTCCGTCGGCCACGTCGGTGACTTCACCCGCAAAGGACAGCGTCTCGTAGGGGTGGACCGGGGCGCCGAGCCGCAGCGCGACGCCCTTGATCTGGACGTCCGGTCCGGCCCATTCGCTGACATAGCGTTCGCACAGGGCGGTCGACGTCAGGATGTTGGGAAAGATGTCCTTGGACCCGGCTGACTGCGCGGCGTCCCGGTCGTGGTGAACGTCCTGGAAGTCGCGGGTCGCCAGCGCCGTGGACACCACGAACGTCGGCGTGATCGGCAGCTCCCAGTCGGGTAGCTTCTCCCCCGCCGAAATTTGGCGCAGCTTCATGCCCGCCTCCAGATCGGCAGCGTGAGCTCGTCGTCGATCACGTTCCAGTCCACGCGCAGCCGGTCACCGATGGCGAGGTCCTCGACGCTGTGCCCATGTTCAGGGGGCACCTCACCGACCATCCTCACTCCTTCATCGAGGTCGATCAGAGCGATCACGAGGGGCAACTCCTTGCCGGGTACCGGCGGATGGCGATGGATGACGTACGAGAAGACCGTGCCCTCCCCAGACGCGACGACGTAGCCCCGATCGAGAGCGCCGCACGAGGGGCATGCTGGACCGGGTGGATGACGCAGCACGCCACAGGCATTGCAGGACTGGATCCGCAACTCATGCTTCTGGGTTCCCTCCCAGAAGTACGCCGAATCGCGGTTGACCATCGGCCGGATGACGTTCATGCCGCACTCTCTGCGGAATTCTTGGGAATGAACTTCAGGACCCGGAACAGCATGCTGGCGACCTCCTCGTCGCCCACGTACCACGTCGATCGGGACGTCACGAAGTAGCCGATGCCCATGCCGGTCGATTTCGGCCCCACGACGGAATCAAGCGCAGTCTCGACGCGCACCTGCTCGCCGACACGCAGGTAGCGCTCGTATGTCTGTTCCGAGTTGGTCCCGAGAACACCGGTGAAGCCGGCATCGGTGAGCACGTTGATCATCGTGTGCAACGGGTCGTTGGGGGGCGGCTTGCCGCCGAGCCCATACATCGTCCAGACCTGCGCCATCGTCGGCGGCGCCTCGCCGGTCGTGAAGCGCGGGTTCTCGATGCCCATGGCCTCCAGCCAGTTGTTGATCGTCGGCTGATTCACCGGATCCCGCGCGTCACGAGCACAGGTCATCGTCATGACGCGATCCACAGCTTCCATGATCTGCTGGTGAACGCCCGGGGCCACGAGCTCGGCCGTCATCGGGGTACCCGCGGCAGGCCGAGCCCGAACTGGGCGATGAGTTCACGCTGGACCTCGTTGACGCCGCCGCCGAAGGTCAGCACCAGGTTCCGCTTCGCGGTCAGGTCGAGGTAATGGAGCAAGTAGGCCGTCTCCGGATCCGTCGGGTCACCGTGGGCGGCAACGACGTCGTGCAACGCCATCCCGAGCTCCTGCACCTCTTCGGAAGCCAGCACCTTGGACGCCGAAGCGTCCGCAATGGCCTCCGTGGCGCTCGCACCGCCCGCTGCCACCTGCCAGTTGAGCAACTCGTTGACCCGGAACACGGCGGTCACCCGCGCCAACGTCCCGCGCACGTCCGGCTCGTCCATGAGATCGCGCTCGCGAGCCCAGTCGGCGACCATGTCCCGCAGGCCCTCGAGCCGGCCCGCCGGGCCCAGCATGACCCGCTCGTGGTTGAGCTGGGTCGTGATCAGCCGCCAGCCCTCATTCTCCTCACCGACGAGCATGCTGGCCGGGACGCGCACATTGTCGTAGGACGTCGCGTTGACGTGGTGGGAACCGTCGACCGTGACGATCGGCGTCCAGGAGTAGCCCGGATCCTTGGTGTCGACGATGAGCACCGAAATGCCCTTGTGCTTGGGTGCATCCGGGTCGGTGCGCACAGCCAGCCAGATGTAGTCCGCGGCATGCCCGCCGGTCGTCCACATCTTCTGCCCGTTGACGACGTAGTCGTCGCCATCGCGGCGAGCCGAGCACCGCAGCGATGCGAGGTCCGTGCCGGCATCGGCCTCGGAGTACCCGATGGCGAAATGGACATCGCCGGACAGGATGTCAGGGAGGAACTTGTCCTTCTGCTCCTGCGTGCCGAACGCCTGCAGCGTCGGCCCGACGGTCTGCAGTGTCACGGCCGGCAGGTGGACGTCGGCACGGGCCGCCTCGTTGGCGAAGATCTGCTGCTCGATGCCACCGAGACCCTTGCCGCCGTACTCGGTCGGCCAGCCGACGCCCATCATCTTGTCCGAGCCCATCTGCTTGATGGTGCGGTGGTAAGCGGGCCCGTGCCGGTCGGTCAGCATCTCGACCCGGTCCTCGCGGGTGACCAGCCCGGCGAAGTAGGCACGGATCTCGTCGCGGAAAGCCTGCTGGCTCGCGGTGAGCTCAGCACCCTTGCCTTCCGCGCTCTCCACGGCCGGAACCATCGCCAGGGTGGCATTGGCGCCGCCCAGCAGCCGACTGACGTCGACCAGGCGGCTGAAGTACCGCGTCAGCGGATAGGTGATGTCCACACCGGTGCCGCCGTGCAGGTGGTGGCAGGTCTGGACCGCCGGCACCGCGCGCGCACACACGACGTAGGCGGCGATCGCGAGATCGTCGGCCAAGGGCTGCCCGGCCGAGAGCCGGCGGCCAACCTCGGCGGCGACCAAGGACACGGCACGAGCGTCGACATAGACATCGGCGATCTGCTGCGCCACGGCCTGGAACTCGGCCAGTTTGCGGCCGAACTGCTCGCGGGTGTTGACGTACTCCGCTGTGAGCTCCATCGCCCCGGTCAGCAACCCGTCGGCCCAGAGAACCTGGCCGGCGATCGCGACGTCGCGCAGGACGTCGCCGGAGCCCGCGTCAAGCTCCGCGACCACGGGCGCGTCGGTGAAGCGGTAGCTCGCCACCGCCCGGTGGGCCGAGCCTGTCTCCTCGATCTTCTCGACGCCGGGCCCCGCCGGATCGACAAGAACCGCTCGTGCCGCGGGCTCGTTCTTCACAGCCACCGAAACCAGCAGGAGGGACGAATCAAGGACCGGCACGTGAATCTTGGTGCCGGTCACGGCGCCGTCGGCCAACACGGTCGCCGGCGTTCGGGGCACGGCGGATCCGACCTCCGACAGGGCCGGTGCAATCTGCAGCTCGCCGCTGACGATGCGCGGCACGATGCTTGCCTGCACCTCCGGGCTTCCGGCACGCACCGTCGTCACCAAGCCGCAGGCGAGGGTTTCCCACACCGGCAGGTCGTGCGCGCGTCGGCCGAGTTCGCGCAGCATCACGGCAAGCGCGTCGAAGCCGAGTCCTTCACCGCCGAACTCCGCGGGAGCGACAATGGCGGTCAAGCCGGCGTCAGTCGCGGCCTCCCACGTTCCGGCCCGCGAGCCCTTGTCGAGGACATCGCCGAGCACCTGAGCGATCTCGTGAGCGATGGAACTCACGCCACGTCCTCCCACCTTGAAACTGTAACGTGTTCTAGTCTAGCGCCATGCGTGCCCTTCCGCGGCCACTGGAGCGGCTTCGTCGTGAGCTGACGGTTCCTCAGTTGGACATTCCCGAGGGGCGGTGGATCAACCTCCCCGGTCGTGGCCGGACCTGGCTGATCGAGTCCGGGGCATCCGATGCGCCCGCGCTGATCTTGCTGCATGCGGTCGGGTGCACCGGAGCGCTGACCTGGTTTCCGGTGATGGCGGCACTGAGCGAGCGCTACCGCGTCATCACCTTCGACCAACGCTGGCATGGCCGCGGCATCATGTCGGACCGGTTCGCGGTCTCCGACTGCGCCGATGACGTCGCCGCCGTCATCGCGGCACTCCACCTGGAGCAGCCGATCATCGCCGGCTATTCGATGGGCGGGGTCATCGCGCAGCGCACCTGGCGCCAGCATCCCACCCGGGTCGGCGGTCTTGTCCTTGCGGCGACAACGAGCCACTTCCGGGGCGCTCCGGCCGAGATGGCGTTCCATCAGGGTATGGAGCTCGGCATGCGAGCCGTCCACCTCTTCTCCCGGTTGAGCGTGGCCAGGGCCGCCGCCGGTCGGACCGCCCGAGCACTCAACGTTCCTCCGACGGAAACCGGGCAGTGGGCTCTCGCGCAATGGAACAGCACGAGCCCCTTGGCCATCGGTCAGGCGGTGGCGTCCCTCGGCCGGCACAACTCGCGTCCGTGGCTGACGAAGGTCGATGTCCCGACCGCCGTCGTCGTCACCACGAAGGACCGAGTCATTCCGCCCGAACGCCAGCGCGACATGGCGTGGCGGATCCCCGGAGCGACCGTGCATGAAACGCCCTGCGGTCACGCCGCGTGCGTGCTCGAGGCAGACGCCTTCGTGCCGACGTTCACCGCTGCCGTCGACAGCGTCAGGCTCCGGCTCCCTTCACGGCAGCAAGCAGGTCATCCAGCTCAGCGCTGAACCCGTCGACGATCTGCCAGGGGTCCATGACCGACTCGCGGCAGGCGATGACCCCGATGTGAGCCACCCCGTTCTGGCTGAGCACCGTGATGTTCAGGCCTGCGCCGTGGAAAACGGGGCCGAGCGGATACATGGCATCCACGCGCGCACCGAGGAAGTACAACGGCACCGGTGGCCCCGGCACGTTGGAGATCACCAGATTGTGAATCACTGGTCCACGTTCGGCCAGCCGCAGCGACGTCACGGCCCGCACGGCAAGACCGAAGACGCGGGGTGCGGCGAACTCGGCCCAGTCCTGGAGCGTGTCGGCCGGAATGGCGTTGTGATGCTCCTTGGCGACCGCGTTGGCCGCGGCCAGCGCCTGCAACCGCTCCAACGGGTCGGCGATGTCGGTGCCGAGTCGGGTGAACAGGGACGAGACCTTGTTGGTGCCTTCGTCCCGACTGGACTTCCCGTGTACGGACACGGGTACGGAGGCGAGCAGCGACGCCTCGGGCAGCTCGCCGCGCCGCTCAAGGTAACGCCGCAGGGCGCCTCCGCTGATCGTCAGCACGACGTCGTTGACCGTCGACCCGGGCACGAGGTTCTTGATCTGCTTGATCGTCTCGAGCTCCACGTCGGCGAACGCCACCGAGCGGTGGCTCGTGATGATGCCGTTGAAGGAGGTCCGGGGAGCGGTCAGCGGTGCCGCCATGGCTTCGCTGCGCCGAGCCCGCGCGACCGTCTCGGTGAGGATGTTGACGGTCGGTCCGATCACATTGGCCACGTGGAAGGGCTTGCGGATCGTCGCGACGACACCTCGCGCAAGTAGCTCGGTGTCGCTGGGCGCCCGGCCCGGCTCCTTTCCCCCGGACACGACATCCAGCAGGGGCGCATCCGGCTCCAGGCTGCACAGCATCGACATCAGGTTGGCGCCACTGACACCGTCGACCGTCGCGTGATGCATCTTCGTCATCACCGCGATCTGTCCGGATGCCAAGCCTTCGATGACCCACATCTGCCACAGCGGACGCGAACGATCGAGCGGAAGTCCGGCCAAGTGCCCGACGATGTCAGCCAGCTCGCGCTCCCCGCCGGGCGCCGGCACGGCCATCCGGTGCAGGTGACGCTGGACGTCGAAATGGTCGTCCCGCTGCCACACCGGGAAGTCCAGTCCCAGCGGGACGCGACGCAACTTGCGGGTGAACGTCGGGATCTCCGCGACCCGCTGGCCGAGCTGGTCCTGCAGCCGGTCGAACGAGTAGCCACCAGGCACGGTCGTGGGGTCCAGCAGGATGAGGCCGCACACGTGCATGAGCTGCTCGGGGGTCTCCAGGTAAAGGAAGCTCGCGTCGAGGCCACTGAGCCGATCCACCACAGCCCTCCAAACTAGAACGGGTTCTGATGCTAGCGCGTGCGTGCAGATAACCTCGCTCCGTGGGATACACACGTCGTCAAGCTGTGCTGGCCGCCCTGGTCGCCAACGCCATCAAGCCAGTCCGTGGTCGGGTGACGGTTGTGCCGGTCTTCTTCGCCAGTTGGTTGACCAGCGAACTCGCGCCGCACCTCCTGGTCGTGCAGGCGCTCGACACCCTGCGCGCCCTGCGCCGTCGCGAACTCAGGCTGACCGGTCTCATCCTCGGCGGGCTGTCCGCCCTCGGCCTCGGCTGGATGCTGAGGCGTTCCAGCGACGTCGCCGCCCACATCGACACGGTCTTGCGCAATGAGCTCGAGATCCCCGAGGACCTCGAACCGCGAACACCCCTGCGCAGGTACGCGCGGCCGTTCAAGTACGCCGACCGAGGCGTCCGTGTCCTGCGCGACGTGGCGTACACCGAGGGTGGGCGCCGCGCGAAGCTGGACATCTACCTGCCGGCCGAGGGCCGCATCGAGAAGGCCCCCGTGCTGATCCAGATTCACGGCGGCGCCTGGATGATCAGTCACAAGGGCCAGCAGGGGCTCTTGCTGATGAACCAGATGGCCGCCCGCGGCTGGGTGTGCGTTGCAGCGAACTACCGCCTGGCTCCCAAGTACCGCTGGCCGACCCAGATCGTCGACGTCAAACGCGCCATCGCGTGGGTGCGCGAGAACATCGCCGAGTACGGCGGAGACCCTGACTACCTGATCCTGACCGGCGGTTCGGCCGGCGGTCATCTGTCGGCCCTGGCCACCGTGACGCCGTCCGACCCGGCGTGGCAGCCCGGCTTCGAGGACGCCGACACATCTGTCTCCGGCTGCGTGCCGTTCTACGGCCTCTACGACTTCGACTCCAACGACCCCTACGCCAAGCCCACCCGCCAGTTCCTGTCCCGCGTCGTGTTCCCCAGCGGCGCCACCATCGACGACTTCCGCAACGCCTCCGCGCTGCACCGCCTCACCGACGACGTACCTGAGTTCCTGGTCGTCCACGGCGCGAATGACTCACTGGCGAACGTCGAGCAGGCGCGTGCGTTTGTCGAACGCATCCGCGCGATCAACCCCGGCAAGGTCACCTACCTCGAGCTGCCGTGGACGCAGCACGCGTTCGAGGTGTTCGGCTCCGTGCGCGCCCGTCATGTGATTCGTGGAGTGGGGCGGTGGCTCGATTGGCACCGTGCTCAATGGCTGGCCGAGCGGGAGCGAGTCGAGCGGTCCGAGGTCGCGCGCGAGGCATAGCCCGCGCCACGATGTCTCAAAGCCGCGACCACGCCTCACTCTGGGTCAGCCGGAGCAGGTAGATCAGCGGAGGCACGACCACGACACCAGCAAGGCCAACCGCGACCAGCAGCGCGCGCAGCGTCGCCGGAGCGCCCGCGGCGTCGGCGATCGTCACCTCGTCCACGAGCAGCCACGGATACTGCGCAACTCCCCATCCGCTGATCACGCTCACCACCGCCAGCACAGCGGTGAAGCGCGCCGCATTGAACCGCCGAGACCAGAGCAGCCACAGCGTGGCGCCGCCGGCGATCGCTGACAAGACCACCAGCGGTGCGGCCCGTCCGGTCAATCCCGCGCTGAGCGTCGGCGCATCGCGCAGGATCGGCACGAGAGCTGCGAACACCACGGCGCCGGTGGTCACACCGACCGACAGTGCGCGACGCCGCAGGATGTCGGCCAGCGACGCCAACCCGCTGCGTTGGGCGTCGGCGGTCAGGAACGTGCCCGCGAGAAATGCGCACGTGCCCACGGCGATGATGCCGCCGAACACCGACGTCGGGTTGAGCCACGAGCTCCAGCGATCGCCGCTGCCGTCGAGGGGAACGCGCCCAGACGCCACCGCGCCCGCGACGGTGCCCAGAAAGAAGGGAGTGATGATCGACGACGTGGCGAAGATGACGCCGAAAAGCCGGGCCTCCGCGAGGGTGGCCGAATACTTGCGGAAGGCGAAGCTGGCGCCCCGGAGCACGATGCCGAGCAATGCCACCAGCAGGGGAAGAATCAGTGTCGTCACGGCCGCCGCGAATGACTCCGGGAACCCGGTCCACCAGATGACCAGCACGTAGATGAGCCAGACATGGTTCGCCTCCCACACCGGCCCGATGCTGTGGTCCACGAGCGTCCTCAACTCGGCACCACGTCTGGCGCCACCGGCCGTCAGGTCGTAGAAGCCGGACCCGAAGTCAGCGCCGCCGAGCACCGCGTAGGCGATGACGCCGACGAACAGTGCAGCCGCGACCGCGAACTCGACACTCACGCGATGCCCCCGGACTGTGGCGCGTAGGGACTCGGCAGGTCGATCTCTCCGCTGCGCCACCGGCGCGCCATGGACCGCAGGACCCACACGGCGGCAGCGGTCATGGCCGTGTAGAGCACGGCGGTCGCCGTCAGCAACCACCACAGGCCGGGGTTGTCGCCGGCGGCATCGACGGTGCGCATGTGGCCGTAGACGATCCACGGCTGCCGCCCCACTTCGGTCGCGATCCAGCCGGCCTCCATCGTGACGACAGCCAACGGCCCGGCGAGGGCCATGAGTCGTAGAAACCACCGATGCCCGAGGAGGTCTCGGCCGCGCCACCGGGCGAGCCAGAACACCGTGACGACCAGCGCGAGAGCGGTTCCGAGTCCCACCATGGTCTGGAACGCCCAATGGGTGATGTTGACCGGCGGTTCCTCATCGTCCGGGATTGTGTCCAGCCCGGGCACCGGCGCGGTCAGTGAGTTCTGGGCGATCAGGGAACCCAGGTAAGGGATGTCGACAGTCCCGTGCACCTCGCCATCGGCGTACCAACCGCCGATGCGCAGCGGTGACGGACTCTCGGTCGTCTCGGCCAGCTCGAACGCCGCGAGCTTGGCCGGCTGGCGATCGCCGAGGTTCCCACCGAGCAGGTGGCCGACCACGGGCTGCGACAGTGCGGCCACGGTCGCGAACACGAAGGGCACGATGAACCCGAGGCGATGGTGGTCGTCACGGCGACCGCGCAGCATGCCGACCGCGTAGACACCGGCCACGCAGAACCCGACCACCATGTAAGCCGCCAGCCACATGTGCAGGAACTGCAGGACAGCCAGGTCGTTGAACATCGCGCGCCAAGGGTTCACATCGACGATCTCGCCGCCGGCGACCCGGAAGCCGGCCGGGGCGTTCATCCACGCGTTGACGGAGATGACACAGAAGGTGCCGACGACGCCGGCGATCGCCATCGGCACGATCATCACCAGGTGCAGTCGAGGCTCCATCCGGCCCCAGCCGTACAGGTAGATCCCCAGGAAGATCGCCTCGACAAAGAATGACAATCCTTCGAACGCAAACGGAAGGCCGAGGACGTCGCCGTAGGTGCCCATGAGGCCCGGCCAGAGCAGCCCCATCTCGAAGCTCAGCACGGTCCCGGACACCGCGCCGATCGCGAACAGGACGGCCGACGCCTTGGCCCAGCGTTGGGCCAGGCCCAGCGCCACCGGGTCGTTGCGACGCACGCCTCGGAGGTGGAGGACAAGAATCATCGCTGGAAAGGCGACGCCGAAGCAGGCCAAGATGATGTGCCAGCCCAGAGACAGGGCCATCTGCTCTCGTGCGGCCAGCAAGCCAGCCGGATCGCCGGCCGCGAGGCTCAACAGGCGGGCATCCACGCACCCATCATCGCCCGGCGCCGTGGCGCGACCGTTCCCATGAGAGGCGAATCACAGGCTCTCAACGTGGGAGACCGAGGATGTTCTCCGCGGCGACATTGCGCAGGATCTGTGTCGTGCCCCCGGCGATCGACAGGCATCGGGTCAACAACATCTCGTGGACGTCGGCCGCAACGTCGGTGTCTTCGAGCAGTGCACGATCACCGTGCAGGTCGACCACCAGCTCGGACGCGTCTTGGCGATTCTTGACGCCGAGCAGCTTGGCGACGCTCGAGGCAGCGCCGGGTCCTTGCCCAGCGATGCTGTTCAGAGCCGTGCGAACGCCGAGCAGCGAGCAGACGGTCGAGAGTGCGACCGCGCGGCCCACGCGAACCAGGTCGGTGGGCGCAGCGTCCGGGTCCGAGACGAGTGCGACGGCACGTTCGACGCTCGCGCCGAGCTTGGTGGACCCCATCGCCACACGTTCGTTGGCCAGCGTCGTCCGCGCCAGGCGCCAGCCGTCGTTGATCTCTCCGACCACGCAGTCGTCGGGGACGAAGACGCCGTCGAGGAACACTTCATTGAACAGAGCTTCACCGGTTGCCTCGCGTAGTGGCCGAACGTCGATGCCGGGGCTCGTCATGTCGACGAGGAAGTAGCTGATGCCGCGGTGCCGTTTCTCCTCAGGATTCGTGCGCGCGAGGCACACGCCCCAATCCGCTTCATCCGCCATCGATGTCCAGACCTTTTGGCCGGTCAACTCCCAGCCGCCGTCGACCCGCTCGGCCTTGGTCGTGAGTGAGGCAAGGTCCGAACCGGCACCCGGTTCGCTGAACAGCTGGCACCAGACGATCTCACCGCGCATCGACGGGAGAACGAACCGCTCTCGCTGCTCGTCCGTTCCATGCTCGAGGATCGTCGGCAGCGCCCACGCCGCGATCTTGATGTCGGGACGCTCGACGCCAACCCGGGCGAGCTCCTCGTCGATGACGATCTGCTCGACCGGGCCGGCCGAGCGTCCGTACGGCTTCGGCCAGTGCGGTGCGAGGAACCCCGACTCCACCAGTGCAGCGAGCCGCTCACCTTCGGGCCGGGCCGCGATGTCGACCGCCCGCGCACGAAGCTCGGCCCGGATGTCGGCGTCCTCCCCGCCAAGATCGATGGCCAATGACCGTCGTTCACCGGCAACGGCACGGTGCGCCAGCGAAAGGGCGTAGCGATCACTGCCGCCCAACCACGACCGCAAGG
>DATFFJ010000084.1:0-5151 GCA_035250065.1 Aeromicrobium sp.
ATCCATGGACGCCGCCGCCGCCGAAACCAGCTGCCTCGCCGGCCGCGTAAAGGCCGGGGAAGGGCTCGCCATCCGGCCGCATGACCTGGCTGTCGAGGTTGGTCTCGAGGCCGCCCAGCGTCTTGCGGGACAGGATGTTGAGCCGCACGCCGATGAGCGGGCCGTGCGCCGGGTCAAGAATGCGATGTGGCTTGGCCACCCGGATCAGCCGATCGGTGCGTGACTTCCTGGCGTTGTGGATCACCATGAGCTGGACGTCCTTGCTGAACGGGTTGTCGAGCTCGCGGTCGCGGGCGACGATCTGCCGCTCGAGGTCAGCCGGGTCGAGCGACGGTCCGCGGGCGATCCTGTTCATGCCGGCGACCAAATCGGCCACGCTGTCCGCCACGACGAAGTCGCTCCCGTGCTGCTTGAACTTCTCGACCGGCTCGGGCGCGCCCTTGGCCAGTCGCGAGCGGATCAGGTACTTCAGGTCCTTGCCGGTGATGTCCGGATTCTGCTCGGAGCCGGAGAGCGCGAACTCCTTCTCGATGATCGACTGCGTGAGGACGAACCACGAGTAGTCGTGACCGGTTGCCAGGATCTGCTTCATCGCACCGATCGAGTCTGCGCCCGGGACGCCGGACATGCCGGTCAGCCGCTTGCCGTTGGCGTCGAACCACATCGACGACGGGCCCGGGAGGATGCGGATGGCATGGTCGGGCCAGATCGGGTCCCAGTTGTGGATTCCCTCGGTGTAGGCCCACATCCGGTCGCGGTTGACGATGCGGGCGCCGGCGTTCTCGGCAATCCCGAGCATCCGGCCGTCGACATGAGCCGGCACGCCGCAGATCATGTGCTCGGGCGCCGGCCCCACCCGCTCGGTCGGCCAGATCGCCCGCATGGCGTCCCGGTTGTGGCCGATCCCGCCGGATGCGATGACGACGGCCTGTGCGCGCGCCTCGAATGTGCCCTCGATCTCGCGGGACGACTTCACGCCGCGCGGTGAATTGTCCTCGGCCAAGACCGAGCCGCGGACGCCGACCACAGCATCGTTCTCGACGACCAGCTCGTCGACCTGACGGCGGAAGGCGAATCGGACCAGCCCGGCGTGCATGCCGCGCTCCACCGGTTCGGCGAAGATCCGGACCACCTCCGGGCCGGTGCCCCAGGTCAGGTGGAAGCGGGGAACCGAGTTGCCGTGCCCGGTGGCCATTCCCGCTCCGCGCTCAGCCCAGCCCACGAAGGGGAGTGACTTCAGGCCCAGCTCGTGGACGTAGTCTCGTTTGCCCTCCGCTGCCCACGCCACGTAGGCCTCAGCCCATCGGCGTGGCCAGACATCTTCGTCGGGATGGTCGAACGCGGCCGACCCGAGCCAGTCCTGAAGGGCGAGCTCGCGCGAGTCCTTGATGCCGGTGCGGCGCTGCTCGGGAGAGTCGACGAAGAAGAGTCCGCCGAGGCTCCAGAAGGCCTGGCCCCCCAGGTTGTTGCGGTTCTCCTGCTCGACAACCAGCACCCGCCGTCCGGCCTTGACCAGTTCGTGGGTCGCGACGAGCCCAGCGAGGCCTGCCCCGACGACGATGACGTCGGGGCTGAATTCCGCCTCTGTCACGGAGCCGCCACGGTGGAGACGACCTTCGACGACACCTTCTGGTCGTTGATCTGGGCGTTCGTCCACGGGAAGGTCACCCATTGCTCGCCTGAGAACAGCTCGGTCTGGTCTTGGTGCGACGCGCGGGTCGGGTTCTCCGATTGGCCATAGGTGAGGATCGTCCTGGTGTCCACCTTGCCATCCGGCAGGAACGAGATGGCCTGGATGTGCGACGAACCGTACGTGATGGGCTTGCCGTACGAGCGGTTGTGATCGGGTGAACGACTGTGCAGGGCGTTCGCGTTGCCGGCCAGGTCGCCGTCGCCACCACCGAGCGGGATGGGATCGGCGCCGTCGTCACCGGCCACCTGGACGTCGCCCCACTGAGCGTCGGCCGCGATGTTCTTGGCCCGGAGGTCAGCGAGCGCAGCCTTCATGGCGTTGACGACACCGTTGTTGCCCTCGTCGAGATCGCGCGGAGTGTCCACCGGATCGGTCGTGCTGAACGGCGTCTTGTAACCGCCGCTCTCCGGCATCCGCGTGGCGAATGCCTCGAACAACGCATAGCCACGACTGTCCTTGTTGGACGTTCGGTCCCACGTCGACAGGACGTCGCAGTAGTCATCGCCCCCGGCGGCTTCACACACCTGTGCCAGGTCGGCGTTGGTGCCCATGGCCTGGGCGGCTCCGAGTCGGTTCTCGTGCTCGGTGCCGCGCAAGATCTCCGGGGTGATCTTGCCGTCCTCCAGATGGTCGAGGACATAGTGATAGACCATGCGGCTGCGGTTGGTGCGGACGCAGCCTTCACACCCGATGATCCGGGCGAAGCCCTCCAGCTTCTGTGCCGGGTTCGGCAGCCAGTAGGAGTCGTTGGCGTTCATGACCCAGTCCTGGCGGACCGTCTTGGGCAGGTTGCCCGGACCGAAGATGCCCGGCCGTTCGGCGTCCTTGTCCGTACGCCACTTGCAGTCGCGTTCGGCACGCGAGCCATCGAGGCCGGGCAGGCCGGCAACCTGGAAGAGCACAAGGCCGATGGGCGTCAGGCAGCCCCCGGTCGGGATGGGCAGCCCGGTGCCAAGTGGTGTGGCCATGGCGTTGGGCACGTTGGGTACAACGGAATGGTCGGCATACAGTGCGTTGCCGTCGCGGTCCGCCGCGATCGTGTTGACCCACGGCATGCCTCCTTGGGTGTCCTGACGACGGAGGAGATCGTTGACATCGGTCGCGTTGCCCATGTCGAGGAAAGTGTCGATCGTGCGCAACTGCTCGCCGTTGGCATCGCGGATCGCGAAGAAGCTCACCGGCGTCCATCCCATGAAGACCTCCGGCGCATCGAGCACGTAGCCCTCATTCGTCCGGTACAGGTCTTCGGTGACGGTCTTGATCGAACCGTCGGACTGCTTGGCCTGAATCTGGACGGTGCGACGCTCGAGCTTCTTCAGCGTCGGGAGTCCGTTGGTGCCCGCCGACAGGTAGGTCGTCGGAGAGACAACGGTCCGGTACTCGTACGGTGTGAACCGATAGGCCGTCGACACGGTGTGACTCCACGCGACGTTGCTGTTCCACCCGATGTTCACGACGGGCGAGCCCATGAGGCTGCCGCCGGCCACGTTGTACTCGCCGGGAATGGTCAGGTGCTGCTGAGTGAATCGATAGCGCCCGCGCCACGGGAAGTGCGGATTGCCGAGGATCATCCCCGAACCGGTTGACGTCGCATCCTCGCCGACGGCAGTCGCGTTCGACCCGATCGGCAGGGAACTGCCAAGTTTCGATACGTCCAATGTTCCTTCTGGCACCGCACCGAACACGGCATCGGTGATCACGGTGGGCAAGCCCGGGTCTGAGAGTGACGGCGGGTCCGCGTCGACGATCTCCTTCAGGAAGTTGCCGGTCGAGGCGATGATGTTCGCCAGGTAGACCCCGTACCAGAGGTCGAGCTCCGTCGCCGTCGGCTCGATGTAGGCCGCGCCCTTGCACCGTGGATCGGTGATATTGGCCGCCCCGCCGATGTCCCTGAGATGTTGGTTCACTCCGGCTGCGTAGCCGGCGACCATCTGGCGCGCCTTCGCGCTCGGTCCGTGTGCACCGGCGAGCAGCTTCTCCACGACTTGGCGGTTGTGCAGGTCGGTGACCAGCGCATCGACCTGGAGATTCGTCCCGTTCATGGCGACCTGGTCGTCGTACTTCGCGTCTGGCCCCAGATACTTCGACCGCTGGCCCCGGGCGGCCAGGACGGTGTCGGCGAGGGTGCAGATCGAGGTCTCCGCCGCGGCATATCCCGAGCCGAACCCGAGCGAGCCCCAGTCTTTGGCGACGATGTGCGGGATGTCGTGGGCGGTGCGCGTGATCGTGGCTCGATACGTTGGTGTATCAGCTGCGGCAGGCATCAGCGCGACCGTGGACGCGAAGGCAGTGGCGGCGCTCACCGCAAGGACAATGCGGCGCAGCGAATGAGGGATCACCATTGCGCGAGATTACTGCGTGGGAAATCGATACGCAGACGTATCGAGCAGGTTTGTCAGCGCGTGATTCGACGGAGTCTCTCCAGCGCCTCGCTGATGACGTCCGGTCGCTTGCAGAACGCCCAGCGCACCAATGGTCGTCCGGCTGCGACGTCGTCGTAGAACACCTGATGCGGGATCGCGACGACTCCAGCCAACTCGGGAAGCTGGCGACAGAAGTCGAGGCCGTCGTCGTAGCCGAGGGGACGGATGTCCGTCGTGGCGAAGTAGGTGCCTTCTGGAACGAAGACATCGAATCCCAACGCGTCCAGCCCCGCGCACAACTGATCACGCTGCGCCTGCATGCCGGCGCGAAATCCGGCGAAATAGTCCTCCCCGGCGTCCAGGGCGTGCGCGATCGCCGGTTGCAGCGGTGCACCCGACATGTAGGACAGGAACTGCTTGGCGCCCATGACAGCGGCGACGAGGTCGGCCGGCCCGGTGGCCCAGCCGACCTTCCAGCCCGTGACGGAGAACGACTTGCCGCCGCTGGAGATTGTCACTGTCCGCTCGCGCATGCCAGGCAAGCTCGCCATGGGGATGTGCGGGACTCCGAACGTGAGGTGCTCGTAGACCTCGTCGCTGATGACCACCAGGTCAAGCTCGATGGCGAGCGCAGCCACGGCCTCGAGTTCTTCGCGCCGCAGCACGGTCCCGGTGGGGTTGTGCGGGCTGTTCAGCAGGATGGCCGTGGTCCGCGGCGTCGCCGCCGCACGCAGCTCCTCGACCGGCAACCGAAAGTCAGGCGCCCGTAGCGTGACCGGCCGGCGAACACCTCCGGCCATCTGGATCATCGCGACGTACGAGTCGTAGTAAGGCTCCAGCACAATGACCTCGTCGCCGGGATCGATGAGCCCCAGCAACGCGCCGGCAATCGCCTCGGTCGCGCCGGTGGTGACGACCACCTCGGTGGCAGGGTCGAGCGGCAGGTCGTACCAGCGAGCCTGATGCGCGGCGATGGCTTCGCGCAGCGGTGCGATGCCAAGGCCGGCGGTGTACTGGTTGTGCCCAGTCCTCAGGGCATCGACGGCGGCCTCAATGACGTGATCCGGACCGTCGGTGTCGGGGAATCCCTGGCCG
>DATFFJ010000085.1:0-16174 GCA_035250065.1 Aeromicrobium sp.
ACCGCCAGAACGCGCCACTCGCGCTAGGCGGTGGCCTACTCGCGCCAGTGGGGGATGGCGGCGTCGAGCCAGGCCGCCGCGCCGTCGGGCAGCCTGCCGTGGCGGTCGGCTGCCCGCCCCCAGTCCTGCAGCATCTGCACGAACTTTGCCGGGTTGTAGACGTCCTCCTCGTAGTCGAAGCGGTTGTCGCCGGCGTAGCCGAGGATCGTGATGTTGCCGGCTTCATGGCCACTGCCGTCACCGGGGTCAGGCATGAGGTTGCGGATGTCGCACACAATCCGCCCGCGCTCTTCGTCGATGACGTGCCACGCCGGCGGGAAGCCCGTCATCCAGCTTCCGGGCGGTGTCGTCATCGTCTCGATCGCCCAGTCCCGAATCTGGTCGCGCCCAGAGAACGTGCCATAGGCATGCTCGACGTAGGTGGCGTCCTCCGTGAAGAGGTCGGCGAACAGCGACCAGTCGCCGGACGCGGTGGCTCGGCGCACCTGCTCCTGATAGTGCTCGAAGGCGGCCTCAAGCTCGGCGCGCGTCCATCGACTCATGGCGGCAACGATAGGACCTGGAAAACGACACCCCGGCCTGACGTCGCCCGAACGTTATTGACATGATGGCAACAGCAACCTTGCTGGGAGACTCAGACGTGAGGGAGGCTCACTCATGAGCGCGACGGAATCGGCGCCGACACCCCCACGGGCTGTCCCCGCCAATGGCACCGGATTCATGCGTGACGTCCCGGTGCCCGAGGGCTTCAAGATGTCGCGGCACATGTCGATGATCGGAGCTCGTCTCGCCGGACCGGCCAACTTCACCATGCAACTGGCTTGGCCAGGTGTCGGCTATGGCGTGCTGAACAGCCGCGTTGAAAGTGGCTCGGCTCTCAAGCACCCGATCAAGCGAAGCCGCACGACCTTCACCTACCTGGCCGTGGCGATGCTGGGCACCGACCACGACCGAGCCGTGTATCGCCAGGCGGTCAACCGTCAGCACGCCCAGGTCGTCTCCACCGCGGACGAACCTGTCCAGTACCGGGCCATGGACCCGCGGTTGCAGACGTGGGTCGCGGCCTGCCTGTACTACGGCACCGTCGACATGATCGAGAAGATGCACGGGCCGTTGGACGCCGCCACGGCCGATGCGCTGTATGCCCACGGGGCACGATTCGGCACGACGTTGCAGATGCCGGCCGAGGCCTGGCCAGCCGATCGCGCGGCGTTCGACCGGTATTGGGAGGACTCCTTGGCCGAGGTGCGCATAGACGAGCCCGTCCGCGCGTTGCTGATGACGCTCATCCGGCTCGACAACATGCCTTGGTGGCTCAAGAACAAGCGCAGCGCAGCGTTCGGCATCTTCATCACGACGGGATTCCTGCCCCCCGCCTTCCGCGAGGCGATGAAGCTGCCGTGGACGGACGAGGACCAAGCCAAGTTCGATCGGCTGATGCGGCGCTACGGCCGGCGCGAGCGCTGGATGCCGACTTTCCTGCGGGCGCTACCCTTCCGGCTGCTGCTGTGGGACATGCGCATCCGGCAGCGCCTCGGCTTACCGCTGGTCTGACGCCACGCCCAGCACGGTCATCAGCGTCTCGACGAGCACGGTGCGGACGTCGTCCCGGGTCAGAGTCTTCTCGGCCAGCCACTGGTGGATGGATCCCTTGGCCAGCCCACCCCACGCGATGACCAAGGGCAAGAGGCGGTCGGCGGGTGCCTGGTCGTCCAGGGCGAGCGCGTCGATGAGACGCTGCGCCACCAGCGCATCGGCTTCCCGGAGGACGGCAGCGACGGCGGGGTCGGCGCCCGGACCGCCGGATGCGGTGAACGTCAGCCAGATGTTGGGCCGCCGGGCCACCCCGTCCAGCCAGCGGTCGAGTAGGTGTCCAGCCCGCTCCCGCAGCGAGTCGCCGGGAAGCTCCTCGGGCTCGATGGGAGGAATGAAGTACAACCGCCGGAGGACCTCGATGTAGAGATCCCGGCGGGTCCCGAAGTAGTGGTGGATCAAGGGCCGCGCCACGCCGGCGGCCGCGGCGATCTCCGCAGTGTTGACCGACGTGTGTGGACGCTCTTCGAACAATCGGATGGCGCTCTGCAGGATTTGCTCACGCCGCTCCTCCGGAGGGAGGCGTGCGGGCGTGGGCTCGGCTGTCATTCGGCGCCTCCGTCTTCCAGATCTGTTGACAATGTGTCAATATATCCGGGTCCTGTCCAGCGACCGGACTTAACACGCCCAGGACCGAGAGCCGAGAGGAAGCCGTGAGTTCGATCATCGCGTCCTCGCCGAGGCGCGCGGCTGCGGCCATGGCGCTCGCCGTCGGCCTCGTGGTGTCGGCATGTGGGCCCAGTGATTCGGAATTGCCCACCTTCAACGAGCCGGTCAAGGGTGACCGGGTCGATCCGGACAGCTTCCTGAAAGCGCTCCGCAGCAGCTTTCGTGCCGGCTCCTTGGCGAGGGTCAGCTTCGACGTCCGCGGCGGCGTCGGCCTGCAGGGAGGGGGCGCGGTCCGGTACACGGCGGACGGCATGGATGCCAGTTTGCGCATCGACGACTGGCAGGTCGAGGGCGCGTCGATCGACATTCGCATCGTGGGCGGGACGACGTACATGCGCGTTCCCGAGTCCCGGGGGCTGTGGGTGAACCTCGACGGAGCCGGGACGCCCGGTGCGGATCTCGCCAAGGAGGCCGATCCCCGGCAAGCCATCGGGGACCTGCGGGACTCCATCGATGAGGTCCGCTTCAGCGGCGTGGAGCGAATCGGCGGGGTGGCGAGCCGCCGGTTTCAGGTCGTGACGCGGCCGTCGTCCAAGAAGGGTGCCGGCTCCGACAGTGCCGAGCAGCCGACGGTTGCCCAGTACTGGTTCGACGAGCATGGCCGAGTCGTGCGTCGGCAGACCGAGCTTGCCCAGGCCGGGAGCGCAACGTTCACCTGGACCGCGTGGGGTGAGCCGGTGACGATTGTGCGGCCGAAAGCGAACACCGTCGTCACCGTGGAGCGCCTCGAGCAGCTTCGCCAGGAGCAGGCCGGGGCTTCCCCGTGAAAATTCAGTGGTGTAAATTTCGCATTCGATCACGTCTCAACGTGATCTTGATTACAGTTTTGCGAATTCTCCCCATTGCGCCTGATGGGACGCTTGGCCGGCCTGCGTTCCCGGGTTTGCACCAACGAAGCCGAGGGTGGTTGTGACCAGCGTTGTGACCGGGACCCGAGGCGTGGCCGACTTCCTCCTCGGCCATGCCCGGATCGGCATTCACACCGCGGGTGAGATCGTGCTGCTCGCCATTGACGCCGCGGTGGCGGCGTTCACCTCCATCATCCGCGGCGAGTTCTCTTGGGACGAGTTCTTCGAGCAGGCCTGGTTCATGACCCGCGTCTCGCTGCTCCCGGCGATCCTGGTCTCCATTCCGTTCGGCGTGATCGTGTCGGTCCAGGTCGGCGGCGTGGCCAAGCAGATCGGCGCTGAGTCGTTCATCGGCGCAGTCAACGCCATCGGGGTCATGCGCCAGGCGGCTCCCCTCGTATCCGCCGTCCTGATCGCCGGTGTCGTCGGCGCTGCCGTGACGGCCGACCTGGGCGCGCGCGCGGTCCGCGAAGAGCTCGACGCCTTGCGCGTCATGGGCATCTCGCCGGTGCAGCGACTCGCCGCGCCGCGCGTCGTGGCGGCCGTCCTCGTCGGCATCTGCCTGAGCGCCGTCGTGGCCACGACCGCCATCGTGACCGGCTACATGATCGTGGTCGGTTCGGGGGCGGTCAGCTCGGGCACCTACCTCGGGGCCTTCATCTCATTCGGCCAGACGCTCGACCTGGTGATGGCCGTGCTCAAGGCGATCATCTTCGGGTTCGTCGCTGTCGTGGTCGCGGCGCACAAGGGCATGAACGCCCGCGGCGGGCCCAAGGGCGTGGCCGACGCGGTCAACCAATCGGTCGTGCTCAGCGTGATCCTGCTGGCCGTGATCAACGTCGGCATCACGCAGGTCTACGTCATGCTCGTCCCGCAGAGGCTGGCGTGATGGCGGGCACAGAGGTTCTGACCAGGTTCACCGGCTCGGCGGTGGGCGGGTTGGCCCGGATGGGTGACTTCGGTTCGTTCTCGGTCAAGGTGCTGCGGGCCCTGCCGACCACGTTGCGTCGGTATCCGGGCGAGTACATGAACCACCTGACCGACATCGCCTGGGGTACCGGCGCGCTCCTGGTCGGGGGCGGCGTGATCGGCATCATGGTGCTGCTGTCGGTCGCCGCCGGCACCTCGCTCGGCATCGAGGGATTCAGCGGGTTGGAGCTCCTCAGCCTCGGGCCACTGGCCGGCGCCGTCAACGCCGGTGTCAGCACCCGCGAGCTCGCACCCCTCATCGCTTCGCTTGCGCTCGCCTCGCAGGTGGGCTGCCGTTTCACGGCACAGATCGGCTCGATGAAGCTGCACGAGGAAATCGATGCGCTCAGCGTCATGGCCGTGCCGCCGACGTACTACCTGGCGACCACACGGGTTGCGGCGACCATGACGGCGATCCTGCCGCTCTATTACATCGGCCTGATCGGCTCCTGGATCGCCTCGCGGGGCGTGGTCGTGTTCCTATTCGGCCAGTCCGGCGGCACCTATGACCACTACTTCAGCCAGTTCATCTCCGGCCGTGACCTGGCCATCTCGACGTTGAAGATCCTCGTCTTCACCCTCATCGTGGCGCTGATCCACTGCTGGTACGGCTTCAACGCCGCCGGAGGACCGGCCGGCGTCGGCGAGGCGACCGGCCGCGCGATCCGGGCCAGCATCGTCTCGGTGATCGTGATGGACATGATCTTCACGCTGTTCTTCTACGGCACCGATCCCGGCGTCAGGCTGTCCGGCTGATGAAGTGGTCGCGCAAGCACCGAGAGCCCACCCAGCGGGAGCTCGCGCTGCAAGGTGTCGTCTTCATCGTCGTCGTGGTGCTGCTCGGCGCCATGCTGTCGATGAAGCTGAAGGGCGAGTTCGACAGCACGATCCCGGTGTCCGCGCAGGTGCAGACGGTCGGTGGGTCATTGCGGCCGGGCGTCGACGTCAAGGTGCGCGGGATGGCGGTCGGCAAGGTGCGCGGCCTGGCCGCCGAGGGCGGCCACGTCATCTTGGACCTCAGCATCGACCGTGAGCAAGCCGACCAGATCCCGAGGAGCGTGCAGGCGCGGGTGTTGCCGGCTTCGGTCTTCGGGACGTCTTACGTCGACCTCGTCATCCCTGAGGGCACGGCCGGCGCAGCGGCGCTTGAGGCGGGCGACGTCGTTCGGCAGGACTCGTCGCAGGGGACGGTCGAATTGCAGACCGCGCTGGACAGCATCGACTCTTTGGTCGATGCACTTGGGCCGGGTGAACTCGCGGCCGCCCTGCACACGGTGGCATCCGTCTTGGACGGTCGCGGCGACGACCTCGGTGAGGCGATTGACGAGTTCGCGATCCTGGTCGACCGGTTCGAACCGCTGGTACCGAAGGTCCGCAAGGATCTTCGGCTGCTCGCGGTCAATCTTGAGGCGGTTCGGCGCAACGCACCGGAGCTGCTCGAGGCCACCGACGACGCGCGCGTCACCCTCAACCGGTTGGCCGACCGCCAGGACGAGTTTGAGGAGCTGTTGGACGGCGGCACGGCGTTGATGCGGGAATCGAACGCCTTCCTCACGTCCAACGAGGCCGACTATCTCAAGGCACTGGGCTTGTCGGTGACCTTGGTCGATGCGGTCTACGACGGGCGGGCCAACCTCCGGAGCGCGCTGTTGGAGACCGGACGCATCTCGCCGTCGCTGTTGTCGGTCCTGGAAGACGGCTACGGACGGGTCGAGGGATACATCCACACCAGCGGCCCGGACAACTACACCAGTGCCGATTGCCCCCAGTACGGCTCGCTGAAGGGGGACAACTGTGACTGATCCCCATGCGAGGTTCCGGATTCGACCCCTCTATTTCAAGGTCATCGCGTTCTTCGTTCTCTCCGCCTTCCTGCTGCTCCTGCTGGCCAACACGATGGCTGACGACGTCGGCGGCGACACCTTCGCGTACGACGCACGGTTCTCCGAGGTGAGTGGCCTGCGGGCTGGCGACGACGTGCGTGTGGCCGGGGTCCAGGTGGGCAAGGTGACCGCGGTCGAGGTGGATCCATCCACCGGCAACACCGCCTTGGTCGGCTTCACGCTCCGCCAGGACCAACCACTCCGGGAGAACGCCACCTTGGTCATGCGCTACCAGAACCTGCTCGGGCAGCGTTACCTGTCCTTGGTCCAACCCAAGCAGCTGGGCGCGGTCATGCCGGAGCACTCGACCGTGCCGATCGACCGGACCAGCGACGGGTTCGACCTCACCGAGCTCCTGAACGGTTTCCGTCCGCTGTTCGACGTCCTGAAGCCGGCCGACGTCAACAAGCTCACCGAGTCGGTGATCAAGGTGCTGCAAGGTGAAGGCGGGACGGTGGCCGAGCTGCTCGACCAGACAGCGCAGCTCACCACGTACCTCGCCAATCGGGATCAGTTGTTCGGCGCCGTGTTCGAGAACCTGACGCCGGTCCTGAACGACCTCGCCGGCCAGGGCGACGAGCTGCGCGAGACCGTGCAGGCCCTGGGCGAGTTCATGGATGGCCTCGCCGATGAGCGCAAGACCTTCGGCAAGACCATCGATGAGATCTCCGAGGTCGTCGACACGACCGACGAGCTGCTGAGCGACATCCGTGAGCCGGTGGCCACCGACGTCGAGAAGACCCGGAGGCTGCTTCGGATGTACGCGGCCGAAGCGCCGCGACTCGGCCAGTCGATCGTTGGTCTGGGCTCCTTGATGGAGACCCTGGCGCGGGTCATGTCGTACCGCAACGGCTTGACGAACTACTTCTGTGCGCTCGATCTTGACCTGGGCGCGTTCACGCTGAAGACCAGCGACCTGCCCGCGGAGTACTCGGCGGTGTGCCGATGAAGCGCTTTACCCGCGACGACCCGTTCCGGATCGGTATTGCCGCCTTCGTCGCCCTTGGCGTCCTCGGTGCCCTGATCCTGCTGATCAGCGTCATCCCCTTTGGCGCCAGCACCTACCACGCGCAGCTCTCCCACACCGCCGGGCTCCGGGTGAAGGAAGGTGTGCAGGTCGCCGGCGTGGAGGTCGGCGAAGTCAAGAGCGTGAAGGTGGTCGGCCGGCACGTCGACGTCGCCTTCACCGTCGACAATGACGTCCGGATGGGTGCTCAAACGACGGCAGCGGTGAAGGTCGGCACCCTGCTCGGCACGCACTACCTGGCGGTCGAGCCGCACGGTACCGGCACGCTGCCGGACAAGACCATCCCGCTGTCCCGGACCGCCGTGCCCTTCAACCTGCAGGACGTGATCGACGAGGGCACCAAAGCCGTCGAGGAACTCGACGGTGCCAAGATCGCCGAGTCGCTCAGCGTCGTCGGTGACACGCTCAAGGCGGCGGGTCCCAGCCTCGGCCCGGCGTTCAAGGGCATCTCCCGGATCTCCGAGGTGATCACGCAGCGGGACGCCCAGATCGGCGAGCTGCTGGAGGCGTCGCGGTCCATCTCCACGCAGCTGGAGGAGAGCACCGACGACCTCACCGACCTGATGCGCCAGTCCAATCTGGTGATCGAGGAGCTGATCAAGCGGCGCGAAGCCATCCGTGACCTGCTGTCCGACGTGTCGTCGATCACCGCCAACCTCGAGGGGATTCTGGACGAGAACGCCGACAAGCTGGGCCCGATGCTGAAGGACCTGGACGCGATCACCGCGGTCCTCAACGCACGTGACGACCAGCTCCGGACGGCCCTGCACAACCTGGCGGTCGGATCGCGCTACTTCGCGAACGCCACCGGCGACGGCCCGTTCATCAACCTCTACTTCACCGACGCCATCCCGAACAAGCTTCGCTGTGGCCTCCCGGGGAGCTGTGACTGAGATGACCCTTCGACTGCTCGGCTCCAGCCTCGGGATCGCGTTGATCGCGACCCTCGGTGGCTGTTCGGTGCCCGGCGGCGGCCAGGAGATCGCGGCCATGATCGGTGACGGAGCCGGCCTCTACGTCGGCAACGACGTCGGCGTTCTGGGTGTGCCGGTCGGCAAGGTCACGGCGGTCGAGCCGGTCGGCAAGGTCGTCAAGGTGACGATGAAGGTCACCGACCCGGACATCAAGATCCCGGCGGACGCGGCGGCCGTGGTGGTCTCCCGCTCGGTGGCGACCGACCGCTACATCGAACTGACGCCGGTCTATGACGGTGGTCCGGTCATGCCGTCCGGGACGGTCATTCCGCTGGAGCGAACCCGCACGCCGGTCGACTTCGACGAGGTGCTGGGTTCCTTGTCCGAGCTCGCCTCGGACCTGACCGACACGCCGGGTGCCACCAACAGCCTCAGCGAGGTGCTCCAGACCGTGGCCGCCGCCTTCACCGGCAACGCCGACGACCTCAACACCGCGATTCACGGGTTGGCCGGCGTGGTGGACACGGTGCACGGCCACCGGTCCGACCTGTTCGACACCACGGACGCGCTCGACGAGCTGGCCGCCGACCTGGTCGACAACAAGGAGCTCATCGAGACCTTCGTCGAGAACCTCGGCGATGCTCTTGACCTGCTGAACTCGGAACGCGGCGAGATTGGGCACGTGCTGCGAGCGCTGCAGGACACACTGGAGAAGTTGACCGAGGTCAGCAAGGAGAACCGAGGCGCCATCAAGGTGAGCGTTCAGCAGGTCACCCGGCTCCTGCAGACGATTCTGAAGAGTCGTGCCGACCTGATCGAGACGTTGGAAGTCATGCCGCTGGCCACCGACAACGTCGCCAGGACCCTGAACCCGGAGACAAACCACATCTGGGTGCGCACGGTCCCGGCGCAGATCCTCGGCCTGGGGCCACAGTTCGAACAGCTGTGCCAAGCCATCGGGCCCATCTGCAACCTGGCCTCTTTCCCCGACCTGACGGACCTGCTGGGAGGGGCGACGCCATGACGCGATCACTCCTGCGCATCGTTCTGGTCGTCGCGGTCGCGGCGAGCCTCGCCGGCTGCGGTATCGGGTACAAGCAGCTGCCGCTCCCCGGATCGAAGGTCGGTGGCGACGTCTACCAGGTGCAGGCAACCTTCGACCAGGCCCTCAACCTGGCGCAGGGTGCTCAGGTGCGCATCAACGGCGTCTCCGTGGGCCGCGTCGCTTCGGTCGAGGCGAAGAACTATCAAGCCCTCGTGACCATGGACATCCAGGAGGGCTCATCGATCCCGGAGGACTCCAAGGCGCGGTTGCGTTACGACACGCCCTTGGGCGAACTCATCATCCAGGTGACGCCGGGTGGCTCGGCCCGTGATCTTGTCGACGGCGGCCAGTTCCAGTCGGAGAAGGCGACGACGGCGCCCACCGTCGAAGACACGCTGTCGGCGGCCTCGACGCTGATCAACGGCGGTCGATTGGGCGAGCTGCAGATCATCGCGCAGGAGCTCAACACCACTTTGGGCGGACGTGAGGACAAGATCCGGCATACCAATGAGCAGGTGAGCGAGTTCCTGCGGGATGCCAACGCCAGCACCGGCGACCTGACGCGGTCGCTCGAGGCCCTCCGCGACGTGTCGGAGGTCCTGGATGAGGAGCGGTCAACCATCCGAAAGGCGCTCGATGACCTCGGGCCGGCCACCGAGACGCTGAGTGAGAACACCGAGGACGTCGTGAACCTGCTCGAGCGAGCCGAGCGGCTGGCCAGCACGGGGCATCGCCTGGCGCTCAAGGTGCACGATCCCCTGCTGCAGATCCTCGTCCAGCTCGGGCCGATCGCTGACGCCGTGCTCGCGACGCAGCCGGAGCTTCGTCCCGGGTTGATCAATCTGGACAAGGTTGCCACGCAGATCCGCCGGACCGTCCCGAGTGACACGCTGCCCCTGTTGGCCCTGGTCCACGTCGACGAGACGCAGATCACCGGCCTCACGACGCAGAGTGCCCAAGCCGACGTCGCTCGGGCCAGCCGCCCGGAGACCAGCAAGCTGCTTGGCGACAAGGCGCCCAACATCCTGTCCGACACCGTCAAGTCGATCACGGACATCCTGTCGCAGGCAGTTCCCGGGAACGACACCGGCAGCACAACCAAGAAGCCGCTGCTCGGAGGCCTGTTGGGTGGTGGCGACTGATGACGCGCAAACATCTGGTCAGCGCCTCGGGCATCGGCGCCGTGTTCGTGCTCTGCGTGCTCTACATCTTCGCGGTCGCCCTGAAGGCACCGTTGACGGAGAAGCCGGTCGAGGTCGGCGTGACCCTTCCTCGCAGCGGCGGCCTCTACAAGGGATCCGAAGTCACGTATCGCGGTGTTCGGGTGGGCCGCGTGACCGAGCTCAACCTGACCGACGACGGGGTCCATGCCATGGTGCGCCTGGACAGCACGGCGCGGGTTCCGACCGATGCGCGGCCCAAGGTGCGCAGCCTCTCGCCGGTGGGTGAGCAGTACATCGACTTCCAGCCGGGGAGCTCGAGCGGGCCCTTCCTGGCCAGCGGCGACACGGTGCGCGGATCGGCCGAGGACCTGCCGACGGCGCTGGCGACAGCCGCGATCAACTTGGACAAGCTCATCAAGGAAATCGATCCGCCGACGGTCCGGCTGGTGTTGACCGAGACCGCGAAGGGCCTCGAGGGAACCGAGCAGGACCTGCAGCGGTTGCTCGTCCAGAGTCTCGAGCTGCTCGATGACGTCAATGCCCGGTGGCCGCAGACCGAGCGCCTGATCAACAACGGTGACCGGCTCCTGCGGTTGGGCGAGGACCTGATCCCGGACTTCAACTCCATCACCGACGACGCCGAGACCTTCACCGCGTGGCTGCGCGACATCGATCCGGTCCTGGTCGACATGCTCGAGGACGCGCCTGGTCAGCTGGAGGAACTGCGCCGTCTCGTCCGCGATGTCGACCAGGTCCTCGGGCCCTACCTCGATCCCTTCATCACGCTGTCGGACATCAACGCGGCCCGGGAGCCACACCTGCGTGCCCTGTTGGAGCACTACCCGCGTGGATTCCGGGCGCTGAGTGCCGCCATTCACGGGGGTGCTGCGCATCTGGACGCGTTCTTCGAGCACTACGAGTACTGCGGCTACAACCAGGAAGAGCACGAGGCGCTCGACACCACCCGCCACCCGTTCCAAGATGATGGCCACTGCCCACGCAGCACGTCGGCGTCGCAGCGCGGGGCCCAGTGGGCGCCGGGGCCCCTAAGGTGAGCGACGAGCAGGCTGCGGACAAGGAGCTGACCGTGGAGAACGCGCCGGCGACGGCTGTGGGCGAACGGAACTGGAAGCGCGTCAGTCAGGTCTTGGCCGGGCTCTTGGTGCTCGCACTCGTGGCCTGCGTGGGCCTCGCCGTCAGCCGCGCTCAGAGCCAAGGTCGAGTCGACGCTGATCGCGCCGCCACGCGTGCGGCTGAGCGCGTCGTGGTCAACTGGCTGACCTACGACTACCGCACCTACCGCGACGACATGACCTGGATCACGAAGAGCGGGACGCCGAAGTTCAAGAAGGAGTTCTCGGCCGAGGCGCTCGAAGGCATGCGCAAGCGGATCATCGGGCCCCGCCAGCTGGTGAGCCGTGGTCGGGTGGTGAACGCGGCCGCCACGGCGACGGACGCCGACCACGTGAAGGTGCTCCTCTTCACCGATCAGACCCTGACCGACAAGGAGATCCGCGAGGAGGGGACCGCGCCGCTTCACGCCCGCAGCGGCGTCGAGTTGACGATGGTCCGGGTCGACGGCACGTGGCTGGTCGACGACATGGTGCAACTGCAATTCCAATAGGCATCGCCTGAGCACGCGGATGGCGTACAAACACTGACAGTGATACTGTCAGAGTCGGTCAGTCGCTGAGGAGCATCATGGATTTCGAACTGCCGGACACCGCGATCGCCGTGCGCGAGGGCGTTGCCGCCGTGGCGGCCAAGTACGACCACGCGTACTGGTCGCACTGCGAGGAGGAGCACCGCTTCCCGCAGGAGGTCTACGACGACCTGGCCGCCGGCGGTTGGCTTGGGCTCGCCGTCCCGGAGGAGTACGGCGGCGGCGGGCAGGGCATGCTCGAGCTGGCGATCGCCAACGAGACGCTGTGTGCGTCCGGTGGCACGGCCGGCTCGTTCTTCTATGTGACGACGCCGGGTTTCGGCAGCATGACCGTCACCCGCCACGGCACCAAGGAGCAGAAGCAGCGCATCCTGCCTGGGCTGGCGACTGGTGAGTCACAGTTCTGCCTCGCCCTCACCGAGCCGGATGCCGGCAGCAACGCCATCGAGATCACCACTGCCGCACGCCGTGACGGGGATGACTTCCTCATCCGCGGGCAGAAAGTGTGGATCTCCAATGTCGAGCGCGCCGAGTGGATGGTCGCCGTGACCCGCACCATCCCGGCTGCCGAGGCCAAGCCGCGCACCGCTGGCTTCACCCTCTTCCTGGTGGACGTCAAGGAGGCGCTTGCCGCCGGGACGCTGAGCTTCCAGCCGATCCCGAAGATGGGCAGCAACATCCTGTACTCGAGCCAGGTCTTCTTCGACGACGTCCGGGTTCCAGCCGAGAACGTGCTCGGCGAGGTCGACGGCGGCTTCGGCGTCCTATGGGATGTGCTGAACCCGGAGCGCATCCTGGCCGCCGCCGGGGGCGTGGGGTCCGCGCAGGCTGCCCTCGATGTGGCTGTCGACTACGCCCGGGAGCGCCGTGTCTTCGGTCGGCCGATCGGGGCCAACCAGGCCATCCAGTTCCCGCTCGCACAGATCAAGGCCAAGACCGAGCTCGGCCGACTGATGACGTACAAGGCGGCGTGGCTGTTCGACCGCGGGCTGCCGTGTGGCAACGAGGCCAACATCGCGAAGCTCACCGGAGCCCAGGTCGCATGGGAGGCGGCGAACCAAGCGTTCCAGACCTTGGGCGGCATGGCCTACAGCAAGGAGTATCCGGTGGAGCGGATGTTCCGCGACGCCCGCATCGGCAAGAACATCCCGGTGGCCGAGGAGCTCGTCCTCGCGCACATCGGAACGCAAGTGCTGGGCCTGCCGAAGTCGTACTGATGTCTGACCTGCCGGCACGGCCCTTGGGTCCGGGAGCGATCGCTTGGTATGCGGCCAGCGACTTCCGGTTCCTGTTGGTGGCCATCCGGACGCTCGTGCTGCAGGTCGCGCACCCGATGGTCGGTGCTGCGGTCGGCCAGCAATCGGTCTACAAGGACGATCCCTATGGGCGCCTGTGGCGGACGACGATCTCCGTGATTCGCCAGGTCTTCGGCGGCTACGACTCCGCCGAGGAGGGGCGGCGTCTGCTGGAGCTGCACAAGCCGATCCAAGGTGTCGACGACGCGGGGCGGCGTTACAGCGCCATGAATCCGGGCGCCTACGTCTGGGTCCACGCCACGATGTTCGACGCATGGCGCTTGTTCCTGCGCGACTACGGGCCAGGCCTGGACGGCCGGCAGGAACAGCAGCTGTTCGATGAATGGCGGCGGGTTGGCCTGCTCATCGGATGCCAGGACCGCATGCTGCCGGCGAGCATCATCGAGTTCGACGCCTACTTCGATGCGATGCTGCCGACGCTGGAGGACAACGACGTCGTCCAGGATCTGCTCTACAACGGGCCCAAGGCACCGTTCTTCCTGCCCCAGCGCGCCCTCGACCTGCTGAATCGGCCGCTCCTGCGCTGGCAGCGGTCCTTCGTCGCCGAGACGCTCCCGGACGGCCTGGCCGCACGCTTTCGGCTGCCGCGCAGCGCGACCACGGCGAAGCACGCCCGCCGACTCGGCTCCTTCAGCCACGTGCTCGGCTTTGTGCCGCGCATCCTCCGCCGAAGCCCGCTCGCCATGCTGGCCATGTGGCGCACCGGCCGCGATCCACGCATTCGACCCGAACCCATCCACTACCCGTAAGGTCTGACCGTGACGACATCTGATCTCGACGCCGCTTCGATGGCGATCCTCAACAGCATTCCCATCACCGCCGCCATGGGCATCCAGGTCGTGAAGCTGGAGCCGGGCACCGGCGCCCTCGAGGCGCCGCCCGAACCGAATGTGAACCACGCCGGCATGATGTACGCCGGAACGCTCTTCACGCTCGGCGAGCTGCTCGGGGGATTGCTCCCGCCGGTGACCTGGGACATCGCGGGTTACGTCCCAGTCGTCGCCGGTCTGGACATCAAGTTCCGGCGTCCGGCGTACGGCACGATTCGCGCGACCGCCACCGTCGCGGACGAGGACGTGCAGCGGGTTCGGGACGAGTTGGCGGCCGGCGAGGCGAAGATCCGCTTCCCGCTGGCGTCCTCGTTGACCGATGAATCCGGCACCGAGGTCGCGACCACGGTCGGTCAGTATGTGCTGTTGAAGATGGACGGCATGTAGGCCGGACCTGCGGAAATGCCGCAAATAGTGACAGGACTGCTGTTACTGTCGTGGCTGTGATGGCGGAAGAGGATCAGGCCAAGCGCCGCTGGTCCCGACGGGTCTCCACGATCCTCGACGTCGACGAGACCATGCGTGGGCTCAACGAGACCATCGAGAGGATGAACCGCACGCTCGACGAGTTCGACGGCGTTCTCTCTGAGTTCACCGAGGCTTTGAGGGGCTTCGCGACATCGGTCGACGGCTTCGACCGGGTCGTGGATCGCATGGACGGCAACCTGATGCCTCGCGTCGACGCCATCGTCGGCCGGGCCGAGTCGATCCTGTCGGGCGCCGGCCTCCCGGCGCTTGGCGCGCATCTCGTGTCGACCGTCCGCCGGAGCCTCGCCGGCCTGCCCGGGGTTCGGGGGCGTTCGCAGGAGGACGAGATCTGATGGCCATCGCGCCCTATGACGTCGCGTCCCACGTCCCGTCGCTGCAGAGCAAGACTTGGAATGCCCTCCTGCGGCCGACGTTCAAGCAGCTCACCCGGATCCTGCCGGGTAGTCGGCTGGAGGTGCGTCTGCTCCGGGCTGTCGCCGAGTGGGGCAGTGTCCTGGCCGGCGCGGACACCATCCCGCACACACCGGTTCGCGAGAACACCGCCGAAGGCCCGGTGCGCGGCGAGTGGGTCGGGAATCCGCCGGTTCCCGGCGCCAAAATCATGCTCTACACGCATGGCAGCGCGTACGTCGTCTGCTCGCCGCGGACCCATCGGGCCTTCATCGCCGCCCTCAGCCGCCGAACGGGACGCGGGGCCTTCAGCCTGGACTATCGGCTGGGGCCGGAGCACCAGTTCCCTGCGGCCCACGAGGACATCGTGGCGGCCTATCTCTGGCTGCTCGAACGCGGCCACCAGCCGGAGGACATCATCCTCGCCGGCGATTCCGCCGGAGGGCACCTTTCCCTGAGCCTGTGCGGCGAACTGCGTCGGCGGGGATTGGCGATGCCGGCCGGACTCGTCCTCTTCTCGCCCTTGGTCGACGGCAGCTTCCGCGCGGCCACGGCGGAGTATCGCCGCGCCGGCGACCCCGCCGTGGTGCCGGCGTACGCGCGCCGACTGATCCGGCACCACCTGCGCACTGCGCGGCCGGACGATCCCCGGTTCGACGTTTCTCTGGAGGCCGGCGCGGACATGCCGCCCGCGCTGATCATCTCCGGCAAGGGCGAGATGATGCGCGGAGACGCGCTGCTCTGGCAGCGCGCCCACGTGGACGCGGGTGGCCTCCATTGCGAGGTGCAGATCTGGCCTGCGCAGGCGCACGTCTTCCCGATCTTCGGGTTGGTGCCGGAGGCGCGGTTGACCATGGTCGAGGTCGCTCGGTTCGTGTCCCAGCTCGATGACGGACACTTCGGCGGCGACGAGGGCGATGGGCCGGATGAGCAGTGTGCCAGCTGAGCCCAGCTAGGCGCCGCTCGCGCTCAGGTCGGAGGGTTTGAGGCGTTCCCACGGCTCGACGGGTCCGGCCACCTTGTGAAATGACGGGTGAGTCTCAGGGATCGCCACGGCGGACCACTGCTGGAACAGGGAGGGGCTTCGAGTCTTCAGCTTCGTCAGGAGCCATGTCCATTCCAACTGCAGTTGGCCCGCTGTGACGGGCAGCGTCGACACGGCTGGCGGCCGGCTTTCGATGCGATCTCGGTCGAACTGGTATCCGCGATCATCAGCTTCGTCGGCGATGCCATGCAGGTACCGCGCGACGGCGCTGACCGGGTCAGTATGTGCGCGGAAACGCTGGAGCTGTGGGTGCTGCCGGTAGCCGTGAGTCCGCCCGCTCAGGACAGCTTGAGCAAGCAATGTCTCGCGCCAGCAGGCTGTGAGACCCTG
>DATFFJ010000086.1:0-8736 GCA_035250065.1 Aeromicrobium sp.
CGCGCTCGACAAGGTGGCCGATGACTACGACTGGATCTTGGTCGACTGCCCGCCCACGCTCGGCGTTCTCACGGTCGGAGCGCTGTCGGCCGCGCACGAGGTACTCATCCCGCTGCAGGCCGAGACGCTCTCGCACCGCGGTGTGGGCCAGCTGCTCGACACCATCCACGACGTCAAGCAGTTCATCAACTCCGAGCTCTTGATCCTCGGTGTGCTCCCGACGATGTATGACGGCCGCACCAACCACGCACGGGCGGTGATCCGGGCCATCGAGGAGACCTACGAGCTGACGATCGTCCAGCCACCCATCCCGAAGACAATTCGCTTCGCGGAGGCCCCGGCAATCGGCCGGTCGATCCTCGGTACCAGCAAGCACCACAAGGGGGCCGAGGCCTACCGTGAGGTCGCTGCTTCCTTGCTGAACGGCCACGGCGACTGACTCATCTGGGTTACCGTTTTTCGGTGCTAGTCCGTCGACTCCCGACGCAGCAACCGGCGCCGCGTCATCGGGGCGAGCCGCCGGCTCTGCCTGCGCCGGCGCCTACGCGCAGGCGGTCGTTTGCGGCACACGCAGTCGTCGGCGGAACGGTGTGGGCCGTTCTGGCGATCACGGCGGCCGTCGCCGGCATCGGGGGGCTGTTCGCACCGAGCGGACCGACGCCCGCTGCGGCATCGACGGCGGGCCGCGGAGCCGACGGATACACGTTGCCCCCGTTGCCCGCTGAGTCCGGCCACGGCCGGCGCATCGTCTTCGACCAGTCCGAGCAGCGCGTGTGGTTGGTCGCGTCGGGCCGGGACGTCAAGCGCTCCTACCTCGTGACGGGGAGCAAATGGGACAACCTGCGGCCCGGCTCGTACCGGGTGAGCTCGAAGACCCGGCAGGCGCGAACGTACCGAGGTGGCGGGACCTTCGAGTACTTCGTGAAGTTCGCCCAGGGTCGTACCGCCGCGATCGGTTTCCACGCGGTGACGGTGCGCAACAACGGCACGCTCGTGTACACGCGCGCGGATCTGGGCAGGGCGCGTACGCCCGGCTGTGTTGAGGCCATGCGCGCGGACGCCGCAGCCTTGTGGGAGTTCGCCCCGGTCGGTACGCCCGTCGTGGTGACGGCCTAGTCGGCCTTCTGCACCGGCTTGCCCCCGCGGGTGCGGTTGCGTTGACGCCGGTTCCGGTTGCGGCTGGGCTGCTGGCCTTCGGCGGCCTGCGGCCTCCCTCGACCGCCTTCACCGCGCTGGCCAC
Source organism: Aeromicrobium sp. (assembly GCA_035250065.1). Lineage (GTDB taxonomy): Bacteria > Actinomycetota > Actinomycetes > Propionibacteriales > Nocardioidaceae > Aeromicrobium. The sequence goes on from DATFFJ010000086.1 coordinate 1,241, forward strand.
CAGAGCCCTGGCCCTCCTTGCCCCGGCGGTCGCTGCGTGGCGCCTTGGGTTCGGCTTCCTTCAACCGGCCCTTCGCGTCCCGCGGAATGCCGAGATCGTGGAAGAGGTGATCGGACGTCGAATACGTCTCCTGCGGCTCGTCGAACGGCAGGTCCAGCTCCTTGTTGATGAGCTTCCACCGGGTCAGGTCGGCCCAGTCGACGAAGGTGATCGCGATGCCCGAGGCGCCGGCGCGGCCGGTGCGGCCGATGCGATGCACGTACGTCTTGTGGTCCTCGGGGCAGGTGTAGTTGATGACGTGGGTGATCCCGGCAACGTCAATGCCTCGCGCGGCGACATCGGTGGCGACGAGGATGTTGATCTTGCCGTCACGGAAGCGCTGGAGCGCCTTCTCCCGAGCCGCCTGGGCCATGTCGCCATGCAGCGGTGAAGCCGGGAAACCTCGATCGGTGAGGTCTTCGCCCACCCGCTGGGCCTGCCGCTTGGTGCGGGTGAAGACGATGACGCGGCCGACGTCTTCGGCCTGCAGGATGCGGGCCACGACTTCAGGCTTGTCCAGATCGTGTGCTTGGAACACGAACTGTGCTGTCGCCGGGACCATGTGATCCTCGTCCGGCGACTCGGCGCGGATGTTCATCGGGTGCCGCATGTGCCGGCGGGCCAGGTTCACGATGGCACCCGGCATCGTCGCCGAGAACAGCATGGTCTGGCGCAGTTCGGGAGTGCGGGCGAGGATCGACTCGACGTCCGGCAGGAAGCCCAGGTCGAGCATCTCGTCGGCCTCGTCGAGCACCATCGACTTGACGTGAGAAAGGTCGAGGGCGCCGCGGTTGACGAGATCGAGGACGCGGCCGGGCGTGCCGGTCACGATGTCGACGCCGGACTCCAGCGCCTCGAGCTGAGGCTCGTAGGGCACCCCGCCGTAGATCACCAGGTTGCGGGTGCCGCGCTTGGTCGAGGCGGTGTCGATGTCCTTGGCCACCTGGATCGTCAGCTCGCGGGTGGGCGTGAGGATGAGGGCCTGCGGCTTACCCGGCGCGGCGAGTTCGCTGTAGTCCGGATCGTGGGGCGCGACGGTCCGCTGGACGACCGGAATCGCGAACGCCAGGGTCTTGCCGGTGCCGGTGCGAGCTTGGCCGATGAGGTCGGTACCCATGAGGGCGACTGACAGCGTCATCTCCTGGATCGGGAAAGGGCTGCTGATGCCGACGTCGGCGAGCGCGTCGGCGATCTCGGGCATCACGCCCAGATCGGTGAAGGTGGTCAGGGGCCTACTCAGTTTCTTCAGGGACGGTCAAAGGGACTCATCGATCAATGCCCCGGAGACTGAACGCGTTCCGCTGAAGCTGCTCTGAGGCGGTGTGTACCACTTCATGCTATCGGTCGGCCGTCGGATCACCCATTCGGCGTAGGTAGGCTTCGGGCCATGACCAGCCCATCCGCCTTCCACGACGAGACCTACCGGGCCGGTGTCATCGAACTGCTGGGCGCGCTGGCCTACGGCGAGATCAGCGCATGCGAGCGCATCGTCGACGACGCGCGGATGGCGCCAGACCTGGCCACGCGGGTGGAGATCGCGATGATGGCCGCCTCCGAGTTCGAGCATTTCATCGGGTTGCGAGACCGCTTGCAGAGCCTCGGCGTCGATCCCTACAAGGCCATGGAGCCATTTGCCGCCACCTTCGAGAACTTCCATCGCCGCACGGCTCCGTCGGACTACCTCGAAGGCTTGGTCAAGATGTATGTCGGTGACGGGCTGGCCGCCGACTTCTACAGCGAGATCGCCGCGTATCTCGACCCCGACACCCGCCAACTGATCATCGACACGATGAGCGGTACCAGCCACTCCGAGTTCGTCGTCGATCAGGTCCGCAAGGCGATCGACGCCGAGCCGCGCAACGCCGGACGCCTGGCGCTGTGGGGCCGCCGTCTGATGGGCGAGGCACTCAGCCAAGCGCAAACCGTGGTGGCCGAGCGGGACTCCTTGAGTGCCGTCCTCGTCGGCGGTGCCGACGCTCCCGGCTTGGACCTGGCGGCGATCGGCCGCATGTTCACCCGTATCACCGAGGCCCACACCCAGCGGATGGCTGAGCTGGGCCTGGAGGCTTAGTCGCTGGTCAGACGACGGGCGATGACCTTCAGGCAGAGGGTCTCGTCGGCGCCTTCGAAGATCGACAGCACGCGGGCATCGACGAAGTAGCGGCTGACCGGGTACTCCTCGGCGTACCCGAAGCCACCGTGGATCTGCATGGCCTCGCGCGTCACCCATTCGGCTGCCTTGCAGACGTACGCCTTGACCATGGCCGCCTCAAGGGTGCCCTCGCCCTTGGCCATCAGCCTGGCAACGGTGTAGGAGAACTGGCGCGCGGCCTGGATGATCACGGCCATCCGAGCGAGCTTGGCCTTTGTCAGCTCGTAGTCGGCGATCGGCTTTCCGAAGACGTGTCGGTCGTTCGCGTAGGCCACGGCGGCCTCGTAGGCCGCCTGCATGACGCCGACCGCGCGTGCGGCCGTCTGCAGCCGACCGTTCTCGAATCCGGCCATTTGGTAGTAGAAGCCGTTGCCGAGGCCGTCCTCGCCGCCGACGAGCGCGTCAGCACCGACGCGCCAGTTCTCGAAGCTGACTTCGTAGCTGTGCATCCCGCGGTATCCGATGGTGTCGATGGCGCGGCCGGACAGCTTGCCGCCTTCCTGCTCGAAGTCGAAGCCGTGACCGTCGCCACGCTCCTTCGGAACGATGAAAAGCGACAGGCCGCGGTGGGTCTTGGACCGGTCCGGGTCCGTGCGGGCCAGCACGAGAAGCACATCGGCCCGGGCCGCCATCGTGCACCAGGTCTTGACGCCGTTGATGATCCAGTCGTCACCGTCGCGCGTGGCGGTGACTTTGATGTTGGCGACGTCGGAACCGAAGTCGGGCTCGGTCACCGCAATGGCATTCATGACCTCGGTCGTGGCGAGCTTCGGCAGCCATTCGTTCTTCTGCTCCTCGGTACCGCCCTTGAGCAAGGCTCGCGTCATGATCTCCGGCCGCGTGATCAGCGACCCGCCAGCGCCGAGCGACCCACGGGAGAACTCCTCGGTCGCCACGACCATGCCGATCAACTCGGATTCACCGCCCGTGCCGTATCCGCCGTACTCCTCGGGGATCGAGAGCCCGAAGGCGCCGATCTCGGCCAGCCCGGCGATCAGGTCCTCGGGGATGTCCGCGTTCTCGCGGTGAATTGACTCGGCGCGCGGCGCGATCTGCTCGTCGGCGAAGTCGCGGAACGCGTCCTGGACGGGCACGAAGTCCTCGTCGAGGTGCCGCGGGCCTGCACCGGCGTCGGCCAGCTCGGCCAGGAACGCGGGAGACCGGTACTCCTGCAGGAACTCCTTGGCGTCGTCGAGGGCGCCGGCATCGACACCCCACAGTTCTTCGCGGCCGAACAGCTTGCTGGCCAGCTCGGCGACCGCGTCGGCGACGAACGCGTTCGTGATCTTGGCTTCGAGCTCACCCTTGGTGCCGTATTCGAGCAGGGCACGTGCCGTCTGGACCGCGGCGGCGGCGTGCGCGAGGTCGTAGGCCAAGACCTGATTGGCGTCGGCTCCGCCGGGGAGGGCGGCGAGCGTCTTGGCGCCGGCCTGGACGACGCCGTCGGCGAGTTCGACGATCGACGTGGCCGCGGAAAGGTCTGCAGTCATGGGCAGAAAGCCTACCGACGCACCACGAGAGCTCAGCCGCCGAGGCCGAAGCCGACCTTGCGGCCCGTTTCGGAGGTGAAGTACAGGTAGGCGACCTTCTGTGCCGGAACGGCGACCGTGTGGCCTTTGGCGTCGGTGAGGCTGAACACGGCGGCATCGGCGAGTGCGTTGTTCAGCCCCTCGAGGATCGCGTCGGGCGTTTCGTCGGTTTCCACCGACAGTTCGCGGCCCACGTGCTGAACACCGATCTTGACCTCCATGGTCATTCCTCTCCTTCTGGATGAATGGGGAAGCCACCGATGCCTCGCCAGGCGAGGCCGGCCGCGAGTTGAACCGCTTCGGAGCGAGTCAGCTCGGAGTCGGAGGACATCCAGCTGCGCGCGCTGACGTGACCGATGCCAACCAGGCCGGCGGCCAGCAGGTGCGATGCCGCGGGAGACAGGTTGGTGTCCTCGCGGATGACTTCGGCGACCGCTTGGGCCGACTCCTCGGTGACGCGCTCGACCAGTTCACGGACGCGTGGGTCGCTGCTCAGATCTGCCTCGAAGACGAGGCGGAACGCCGCCCGGGCGTCGGCGACGTAGTCGTACCAGAGCTCCATCGTGGCCTGGACGCGGTCTTGGTTGACCTGCGTCGACGCCAGTGCCGAGCGCACGCCGTCGATAACCGTCTCGACCGACGACTCCAGGAGCGCGAGGTAGAGATCGAGCTTGCCCGGGAAGTGCTGGTAGAGCACGGGCTTGGATACGCCGGCGCGGTCGGCGATCTCGTCCATGGACGCCGCGTGATACCCGGACTCGGCGAAGACGTCGAGGGCGACATGCAGGAGCTGGGCTCGGCGGGCCGTCCGCGGCAGTCGCCCGTTCGGCGTCTTCAGCGGGACGGGGTTGCTCACACGGTCAATCTAACGGGTGGGATGCTGAGCCACATGACCGCTCAGATCGATGCCGCGAAACCGGTCCTCGTCACCGGTGCCAGCGGCTATGTCGCCGGTTGGATCGTCCGCTACCTGCTGGAGGACGGTTACTCGGTGCGGGGCACCGTGCGAGATCCGGCCAAGGCCAGTGGCCTGGAGCACCTGCACGCACTGCAGGACGCGCATCCCGGCCGATTGAGCCTGCACAAGGCCGACCTGCTCGACGAAGGCAGCTATGCCGAGGCGATGGACGGGTGCGAGCTCGTCATCCACACCGCATCGCCGTTCCTCATCGGTCGTGTGCGGGATCCGGAAGCTCAGCTGGTACGTCCGGCCTTGGACGGAACCCGCAATGTGCTCGGCAGCGTCAACGCCACGCCGTCAGTCAAGCGCGTCGTCCTGACCAGCAGCGTGGTGGCCATCCAGGGCGACAACATCGACATGAAGGGGCGGGGCCCGTTCACCGAAGCCGACTGGAACACCACAAGCTCCGTCGATCACCAGCCGTACCCCTACTCCAAGACGGTGGCCGAGAAGGCCGCATGGGAGATCGCAGACGCGCAGGACCGGTGGGACATGGTCACCATCCATCCGGGCCTCGTCCTCGGCCCCTCGCTCACGACGGCCAGCAAGTCCGGCTCGATGACCACGATGAAGTCGTTCATCGACTACTCCCTGGCGACGGGGGCTCCCGACATCGCCATGGGCTGCGTCGACGTGCGCGATGTGGCCCGCGCCCACATCGCGGCTGGGTTCACGCCCGCCGCACACGGTCGTTACATCACGAACGCACAGTCCGTGACGATGGTCGAGATCGGCAGGATGCTGCGCCGGCGCTTCGGTCACAGCTATCCCTTCCCGTACACCGTCATGCCCAAGCCGATGTTCCGCCTGGTGGGGCCCTTCGCCGGCTTCTCGCGCGAGTTCATCGACAAGAATGTCGGCTGGCCGCTGGCGTTCGACAACTCACGCAGCATCGCCGAGTTGGGCCTCCAGTACCGACCGGTCGAGGACACCCTCGCCGACCACTTCCAGCAGATGATCGACGACGGCCTCGTGCACAAGCCGTGGGGTCCCCGACGATCGCACCATGGATGATGAGCTCATGACTGACCTCACCGGACGCCACTTCCTCGTCACCGGAGCGAACACCGGCATCGGGAAGGAGACCGCGCGCGGGCTGGCCAAGGCCGGCGCGAAGGTCACGCTGGCGGGACGCTCCGAAGACAAGACCCGGGCCGCGATGACCGACATCACGGCCGAGACGCCGGGAGCCGATCTGGAGTTCCTGCAGCTCGACCTGGCCGACTTCGAGTCAATCCGAAAGGCCGCCAGCGAGTTCCTCGGTCGCGGCGAGCCGCTCCACGTCCTCATCAACAACGCCGGCATGGCCGGTTCGCGAGGCATGACCGCGAACGGTTTCGAGCTGACCTTCGGCACCAATTACGTCGGGCCGTTCCTCCTCACGCAGCTGTTGCTCGACCGGCTCAAGCAGGCCGACGCCGCCCGGATCGTGAATGTGGCGAGCACCATGCACTACCAGGCCAAGGGCATTGACTGGGACGCCGTGCGGAAGCCGACAGCCTCACGCGTGGGCATGAACGAATACTCCGTTTCGAAGCTGGCCAACGTCCTGCACGCGCAGGAGCTCGCCCGGCGCCTGGCCGGTACGAACGTTACGACGTACTCCCTGCATCCAGGGGTCATCGCGAGCGACGTGTACCGGCGGGTGCCCTGGCCACTGCGGAAGCTCATGACGATGTTCATGAAGTCGACCGAGGAGGGCGCCCAGACCAGCCTGTACTGCGCGACCTCCGAAGCAGCCGAGGCTGAGTCCGGCCTGTACTACGACGAGTCGAAGCCGAAGACGCCCAGCCGGGTCGCCACCCCAGAGCTGGCGTCTGAGCTCTGGGAGCGCAGCGAGGCTTGGGTGAGCGAGAGCTGAGCCGTTCGATGCTGGGCCCCCGATTGGGCCAGAGTGCCCTTGACCGGGAAGAATGGACAGCCTGCCGGCGTTGCGTCATACGTCGACATCATCCGTTGTGAGGAGAACCCGTGGTTGCGCCACTCGTGGAGCCAGCCAGCGAGCTGACCATTGATGAGGTCCGTCGTTACAGCCGGCACCTGATCATCCCGGACGTCGGCATGGACGGCCAGAAGCGGCTCAAGAATGCCAAGATCCTGGTCATCGGGGCCGGCGGTCTCGGTAGCCCGGCGCTCCTCTACCTGGCCGCCGCGGGCGTCGGCACGCTCGGCATCATCGACGACGACGTGGTCGACGAGTCCAACCTCCAGCGCCAGGTCATCCACGGCCAGTCCGACATCGGTGTGCCGAAGGTCGATTCCGCAGCCGACTCCGTCGCCGAGGTCAACCCATACGTCACGGTCATCAAGCACAACCTGCGCCTCAACGAAGACAACGTCCTGGACATCTTCAAGGACTACGACCTGATCCTTGACGGCACCGACAACTTCGCGACGCGTTATCTCGTCAACGATGCGGCCGTCATCCTCAACAAGCCGTACGTCTGGGGCTCGATTTACCGGTTCGAGGGCCAGGTGTCGGTGTTCTGGGCCCAGGAGGGACCGCAGTACCGCGACCTCTACCCAGAGCCCCCGCCGCCGGGCATGGTCCCGTCGTGCGCCGAGGGCGGCGTGCTGGGCGTGCTGTGCGCGTCGATCGGCTCGATCATGGTCACCGAGGCGATCAAGCTCATCACCGGTATCGGCGAGCCCCTGATCGGGCGGCTGATGGTCTACGACGCCCTCGAGATGCGGTACACGACCCTGAAGATCCAGCGCGATCCCACGCAGACGCCCCCGACCGAGCTGCTTGGCGACTACGAAGCGTTCTGCGGTGCGATCAGTGACGAAGCGGCCGAGGCGGTGGCCGACTCGA
>DATFFJ010000087.1:0-2782 GCA_035250065.1 Aeromicrobium sp.
TCAAAGCGGCTGGACTGGCGCCAAGCGCTGAGGTAGGCCTCCTGGACGACCTCCTCGGCGTGCGCCCGGTTGCGCACCACCCGAAGCGCGACGCCCCAGGCCCGCGACGCCGTGGCGTCGTAGAAGTCCGCGAAGGCTGACTCCTCGCCGCGCGAGCAGCGTCGCAACAGTTCTCCGAGGTCGGCACCAACCGGGGCGCCCGCGTGAGCGGGCACCCCGGCCGGGTTGGTTTGCCGATCGTCCACGGCTGAATCCTCGTACTTGAGACGGTTCAGTCAGGGAATCATGACGGTGTCGATGACGTAGACCGTCGCATTGTCCGTCGGAATGTTGCCGCACAGGACCTTGCTGGCCTTGCCGACCGTCATGCCGCTCTCGTCGCCCTTGACCGTGACCATGTCCTTGGCCAGGGTCTCGTGCTCGCCGACGACTTCGGACGGGTCGAGCTCGCCGGCCACGACGTGGTGCGTCAGGACCGCGGTGAGTTTCGCCTTGTCAGCCATCAGCGCTTCGAGGTCGGCCTTCGGGATCTTGGCGAAGGCTTCGTCGGTGGGCGCGAAGACGGTCAGGCTGTCCGCGCTGTTGAGCGTGTCGACGAGGTCGGCCTCGGTGACCGCCGCAACGAGGGTCTTGAGCAGTGGGTTGGCGCTGGCGGCCGAGGCCACCGGCTCCGTCGCCATTCCGTTGAACGAGCCGGCCCCGGACTTCGGGATGGCCGAGCACGCCGGTCCGAACGTCTGGGCACCCGGACCGCTCGCACTGGCCGTCGTCTCCTCGGGGACCGGATCAGCAGCTTGGGTGTCCTTGTCGGTGCCTTGGCCGCATGCGGCGAGCAGGAAAGCCGTCATGGCTACGCCCGCGGCCCAGCTCGACACCTTCCTGGATGGTTTCGTGCGAATCATGGATCGTTCCTTCCGTCGATGCGTGTGTACATGGCGTTCGTTGCCACTGGCACACCGGATTGGTCTGGCGATCAGGTGACGGTGAGACTGAGGCGCTGGATGCCGCTCGAGCCGTCGGGAAACGGCCGGGCTCGGTTGGCCGATTGGGTACGACCGCGGCCCGTGATGGCCCGGACGGCGAGGGTGTGGCGGCCCGGCGTTGCCTGCCACTTCAGATACCACTGGCGCCAGTAGTCCTGCCCGCCGGACGGCCCGAGTGTGGCCGGCTCCCACGGGCCGTCGTCCACACTGACCTCGACCGCAGCCACGCCGCCCTCCTGTTGCGCCCACGCGATGCCGCCGACGGTCACCGTTCCTGCGCCGACGTCCTCGAACGGGCGAGGCGTGTCGATGCGGCTGGATGGCTTGATCGGCGCATCCGTTGCCCACCCACGTTTCGTCCAGTAGGCGTCCTGCGCCGCATAGGTCGTCAGCGTCATGCGGGTTATCCACTTGGTGGCGCCGACGAACCCGTAGAGCCCGGGCACGATCAGACGCGCCGGGAATCCGTGGGCGGCGGGCAGCGGCTCTCCGTTCATGCCAATGGCGATCAGCGAGTCCCGACCGTCCGTGGCGACCGTGAGCGGTGTGCTGATGGTCATGCCTTCGACATCGGTCGACAGGATCTGGTCGGCGTTCGTCGCGTCGATGCCGGCACGATCCAGAACGTCGGTCAGACGTGCGCCGAGCCAACGGGTGCCGCCGACGTACCGGCCGCCGACATCGTTGGACACGCACGTGAGTGTGATGTCCCGCTCGATCAGATCCATCGCGGCGAGGTCGTCGAACGTGAGGGAGATCGGCTGGCGAACGTCACCGTCGACCCGAAGACGCCATGTTTCGACGTCGACGGTGGGCAGGCTCAGCCGGGTGTCGACGCGGTAAAAGTCCTGATTGGAAGTACGGAACGGCGTGATGCCCTTGACCTTCAGGCCGGCCGGCAGACGTCGGGGGACATCAGCCGCCGACGGAAGCTCGATGTCAGCCGGCATGGTTCGACGTCGTGTGACGACGCTCGCGGATGCCTGCAGGGCTGCGGCCGCCAGCAGGACGAGAGCCTGCGTGAGAACTAGGCGCCTGCTGGGTCCCTCGGCGGTGGATGGTCGCGGGCTGCGTGCGAACGCCGTCAGGGTCGCAATAGCAACCAGTCCGGTGACGGTGGAGGGCACCGCGTCCGCCAAGGTCCCCGTCGGGCGGGTCGCCGCGACTCCCGCGACGAGCGCGGCCATGGCGCCGAAGACGGCCGCGCCGAGGATCAGCCTGTGGTGTGCCAGCAGGCCAGCCAGTGCTGCCACTGCGAGTGCGCCGGCCGCGATCGAGGCAAGAAGGATCGGCTTGTCGGCCGTGCCGAACGTGGCGACGGCCCATTCCTTAACTGGGGTCGGTGTCCAGTCGATGATCTGCGATCCCATCACTGTCACCGGTGCCGTCGCGGGCGAGGTGGCGGCAGCCAGGAGATTGCCGGCGGCCACGCCGGACACGGCCGCCACGACACCGCTCGCCGCGCCGCGGAGGGAACCCATACCCCTTGTTCGCAGCTGGGACGCCTGTGGATTGGTCGGGCGCGGCCCTTTCTCCCCGAGCGGCTAGTCTGCGGTCGTGCCGCTTGCGATTGACGGAGCCGTCCACCTCCACTCGGGCAAGGTGCGCGACCTCTACACGTGGGGCGATCACCTGTTGATGGTCGCGTCTGACCGCATCAGCGCCTATGACTTCGTCCTCGAGCCAGGCATCCCGGACAAGGGCGAGATCCTCACCCGCATGTCTCTCTGGTGGTTCGACCAGCTGGCCGACCTCGTCCCGAACCACATCGTGAGCACGGACGTTCCGGACGTCGTGCG